>NZ_VPDG01000018.1:0-50723 GCF_013417805.1 Acinetobacter sp. YH12226
TTTTCTGACAAATATTTCTCAAATAAACTTCGAGTAATTTCTACCATCAATCAATGAAAATAATCTCGATCAATCAACCAGTAAAAATCCACACAAGTTGTTCTTCATAATCTCTTAATGATCTTTCTAACACCTCGTCAGTGCTAGAAGCTGGACTTCGATAAACTTAACAACTCCGCCATTCTGCTTCGTTCGTTTCCGTCTATCTCGTCGGTATGGGTGCATTCTAGAGGATTTCAGAATCATTGCAACCCCCAATTCACTATATTTTTCACGTATGTCTTTTTTTTCTACAAAAATTACTAAAAAATCGCTTTTTTATCTAATTTTTAAGCGTTTTTATGCAATAAACCCACTAAACACTTCATTTTATTTTTATAACTGAAAATTCATTTAGACCTAAAAACTATCACAATAATATTTAAAACAGTATTTTTAGCCTTTTGATATTGAAATCTTGTCTTTTATTTAAATTAGCTCGTCAAAAGAAAACCAAAATTCCCCTACCTTGCCCAACAAACCGATCTAAATCCTAGACTCCTCAATATTGATGAGTTATTTTTGACGTAAAAAGCTTTTATAAAAGCCTATTTTTAGGCTGCTATATAAAAAAAGTATTCATTTTTAGTTTTCGAATCCCAAAACCATGCTTAGATCACTTATATATAGAAGATAAAGTCTGTTATTTTGCATTAAGCGACTTTTTCCTGTTGTTGCTGTCTAAGCCAGTGCTGCATAACTTCTACAATCATGTCTTTCTTGCCCTGATAATCCTCGGCAATAAAGAATAATTTCGCGCGTCGCGGTAACTGCTCTTCAATCAGGGAAAATAAAAAGTAATGCGCGGCCAGATCAAGCTGCATAAATAAAGTATAGACAGATCCATAGAGTTGCTGTTTTTGTTCGACCGGCTGGTATTCAAATAAGAACCGTAATATGCAATCGATCTGTTCATCAAAAATATCTTCTGTTGGAAAGCGATACATTCAATCACCTCTGCTTTAATTTTTTATGTTTTGCACTTTTCTTTTGGAGTCAATTGAAATGAACTCACCCTTAGAGGTCATTCACCTAAGTTCGATTTGCTGATTAATTTTAAGTTTAGTTGTTCAACAAGAAGAGTAGGCATGCAGATTTATATTTTGATTACGCAATCAGAATAAATAAAAAAGGAAGAGATCTCTCCCAAAATCTCCTCCTTAGAATTGAATCTTTACCCGATCCATTATGTCATTATTATAGTTATTCGCTTTAAAGCTTTTAAAAAGAGCCTCTTGGAAAAGAGACTTCTCAGTTGTGGAGTACTATTATTTTTACTACCCTCTAGATGCTCTAAACGAATTCTCTAGATGAATAAATCCTATACATAATAAAGATGAAAAGCAAGTGATTTGGGAAAAATTAACTCTTGTTTTCATAGGGTTTTTTTTGACTTTACTTATTTGATTTTTAAATATAGAACATCAACAAAAAAAGCAGACCGAAGCCTGCTTTTATTTCAATAACTTATCCGTTTTTTAGTCAATAAAAGTGACTTTAGCGATTGCTTTTTTACTGGCCTGAACAATCAAAGTTACGTTCTCTTTCACAGAATAGGTCGTATCTACAGTCTGCCAATCCACTTTCACTGCACCACGGCCTAATGCATCCTTAGCCTGGGCTGCATTTTTGGTTAAGCCGGCTTCACGTAAAATCGAGGTAATAAAGATTTCCCCACCAAACTCGCCACGTGAAATAGTTACTTCTGGCGTACCTTCGGGTAATTCACCTTCAGTAATGATATTGCCCGCGCCTTTATGCGCATTGGCAGCCGCCTCTGCACCATGGAAACGCTCAACCAGCTCCAGTGCAAGAATCTTTTTGACTTCTTGCGGGTTACGGCCTTCTGCCACTTCTTTTAATAGTTGCTGAATTTCTTCAATGGTTTTGAAGCTCAGCAGATCAAAATAACGCTCAATCAATGCATCCGGCATTGAGAGCACTTTCTGGTACATCGCGCCCGGTGCATCAAATACACCAATATAGTTACCTAAAGATTTAGACATCTTGTTGACGCCATCTAAACCTTCAAGGATTGGCACTGTGATACAGACTTGAGCTTCTTGGTTATAGCGACCTTGTAAGGTACGACCCATCAACAAGTTAAAGGTTTGGTCTGTACCACCTAATTCAACATCTGCTTCCAACGCAACAGAGTCATAGCCTTGTACCAATGGGTACAAAAATTCATGAATCGCGATCGGTTGTTGATTGTTATAACGCTTGGTGAAGTCATCACGCTCAAGCATACGTGCAACCGTTTGCTGTGATGCCAATTGAATTAAATCAGCCGCAGTTTTTTGTGCAAACCACTCCGAGTTAAACACCACTTTGGTTTTGTTTGGATCAAGAATTTTAAATACTTGTTCTTGATATGTTTTAGCGTTCTCTAAAACCTGTTCACGTGACAATGGCGGACGTGTAGCACTTTTTCCGGTTGGGTCACCGATCATCGCAGTATAGTCACCAATTAGGAACAACACTTCATGACCCAAGTCTTGGAATACTTTTAACTTATTAATGAGAACCGTGTGGCCCAAGTGCAAATCAGGTGCAGTCGGGTCAAAACCCGCTTTAATTTTTAATGGACGATTCAATTTTAATTTCTTGAGAAGGTCTTCTTCAGAAATAATTTCGTGGGTGCCTCGTTGAATGAGGGCAAGTTGTTCTTCAGCCGGCAGGAAATTTGACATCACAAAATCCAATACATCAGTTACTCAATTTGTGCGATATACTAACACTTTTTCAGCATATTGCAGGCTTAAGAATAACCATGACAGCGATCTATATTGGGGTAATGACCGGCACGAGCATGGATGGTGTCGATATTGTTGCTGCTTCTTTTGATCCACTCCAGCTTCATGCCACACTCACTTTGGCATTTGATCCTGACCTTCGGGATGAGCTGATGGCACTGACTTTGCCGGATGACAATGAAATTGACCGCATGGGCAAGGCTGATGTTGCACTGGCACAAATGATTGGTCATGGTATTAATGCGCTGATTGAAAAAAACAACCTAGATAAATCCAGAATTAAGGCGATTGGCTCGCATGGCCAGACTATCCGGCATCGTCCTGAACATGGTTTTACCCTGCAAATTGGTGATCCGAACATCATTACTGAAATTACCCAGATTCCGGTGATTTCAGATTTTCGTCGTCGTGATCTGGCGGCAGGTGGTCAGGGAGCGCCTTTAGTTCCGGCATTTCATCAGGATATTTTCCAGCATGACAGCATTCACCGGGTCATTTTAAATCTGGGTGGTATTGCCAATGTCAGCCTGCTGCCTGCCGGCAAGCCTGAAGAGGTGTATGGTTTTGATACCGGACCGGCTAATATCTTGATGGATGCTTGGTGTTCCCGTTATACCGGCCAGCCTTTTGATGAAAATGGTAACTGGGCAGCCTATGGCACCCCGATTCGCAGTTTGCTTGATCGCTTGCAGTCACACGAATTCTTCTCCAAAGAACCTCCGAAAAGTACTGGTCGTGAAGATTTCAACCTGGAATGGCTGGATGAACAGATTGCTGACTGGCGCAATGACCTGCAATACGATGAACTGGAAGACACTCCGGAAAATGTACAGGCGACTTTATTAAAGCTCACCACCCGTGCCATTAAAAAAGCCATTTACCGCTCCGGCATGGATACCGGACAGGTTTTTGTTTGCGGTGGTGGTGCCTACAACTCACATTTACTGGAGCAGTTGCGCTGGCGCCTACGCAAGCATGAATGGAGCGTACAAACTACGGCCGATCTTGGTTTAAGCCCGACTTGGGTTGAAGCCACGGCCTTTGCCTGGCTGGCCATGCGTTTTATGAATCAGCTGAATGGTAACCTGCCAGCAGTCACTGGTGCTGCTGGATATCGCATCCTCGGTACCATTACTGCTGTTTAAATTCAGCTAATTACTATTAGCTTGCATGACTATATAGCTACTCAAAAACAGTCATCAAAAAAGGTCTGCATAAATGCAGACCTTTTTTGATTTTAAATTTTATGCTCAAGAATTTATTGCATCATGCGTTTGGCATTTTCATTTCTAAAGGCCCGCAGAATCTGCTGACCAGCACGACCTGTTGGACTCAAGCCCAAACGCTGCTGTTCCTGACGAATCGCTTGACGGGTTTTATCTCCAATCAGACCATCCACCGCACCAATATCATAGCCACGGTTTAACAGAAATTGCTGGATCTCACGACGTTCTGCACGCGAAGTTCCCGGATCATCAGTAGGCCATGTGGCCATAAATGAACCTTTACCTTGCAGTCGATCGGATAAATGTGCAATCGCCAAGGCATAACTTTCTGCCGCGTTATAGCTATAAATGGCATCAAAATTTTTAAATACCAAAAATACTGGGCCACTCGGGCCTGCAGGTGCAAGTAATCCTGCTTGAGAGGATTGTGATAAATTTCCTTGAATTAATGCCGAACCATCGGCACGTACCACCCCTTGATTGTTCCAACTACTCAAGGATTTTTTATTTCTTCGGCCTTCACCGGAAACCGACATGCCTTGAGGGATCTTGACTTCAAAACCCCAAGGCTGTCCGCTCTGCCAGCCACGCTTGCTTAAAAAGTTGGCAGTTGATGCGAGTGCATCCGGAATGCTCGAAACTAGATCACGTCGGCCATCACCATCAAAATCAACTGCAAGCTCATCATAAGTCGATGGCATAAACTGGGTATGACCAAATGCGCCTGCCCAGGAACCCTTTAATTGTTCTTCACGCACATCGCCACGCTGTAAGAGTTTCATAGTGGTAAAAAACTCACCACGGAAATAACTCTGGCGACGACCTTCACAGCTCAAAGTTCCTAAAGCCTGTAATAAAGGATATTTCCCCGAAATATCACCAAAATTACTTTCGACACCCCATACCGCAACTACCGTTTCTGCAGGTATACCATAGGTGGCAGCAACACGATTGAGCACCTCACGATGTTGCTGTAATTTTTGCCGGCCGAGCTGAACCCGTTCTTCATCCACCAAACCAGACAGATAATCCCAAATTGGGGTAGAAAATTCAGGCTGGTAATTCAGGCGTTCAATCACTGAATAATCAGGGCTTAAGTTTTGGGTATAACGATCATAGGTACTGCCGCTTACACCTCTAGCAACAGCTTGACTGCGCAAATTGGCGAGACAGTTTTGAAAATTATTTTGGGAGGCATAATTCGGGATATTTGAACTAGAGGTCAAATCAGTCGGCGTGACACGTTGACCATTAATAATAAGTTCAGCCTGTGCCTGTGAAGCAGCCAAGACCACAGAACCAATAAAAAGTGCAAGCCGTTGCATAAGACCCTTGAGTATTTAGATTTTGAATTATGTTTCTACCTTAGCAGCTCATGATGAAAATTAAAGCGCCAATGCGTAAATTTAAATTCATAATTCCTACACTTTTAAATTCATTTTGTAATCTTTAAATTTAAACATGAGTTATCCACAAGCCTGATTTAAATTCAAATCAGCGGGATTTTTAAATTCAAATTCAAAACACTTGCAATCAGTTTTGAATTTAAAAATTACTGGGGATAACTTGTTTCAGGAAAAGCGAGTCACGATCATCAACATGCTCTAATTACACTAGTTTTCATTTTAAATTCATTTGAATAATGGGCTAATATTTTTAAATTCAGAAACTTTGAATTCATTTATCCAGTTTTAAATTTGAATTCATATTTTTGAATTTAAAAGCGCAAGTTTAAATTCAAAGCCCGATTTAAATTTGAATTTGTTTTTATGAATTTAAATTCAAAACCACTTTCCAGTTTTAAATTCAAACTTTGATTTCAGTCTTATCTACAAGTGAATATGGCAAAATTCAGCTGTAAAAAAGGTTTTATTGAATTGTTATATTTATACTCAATTGATCAGTTTGTAAGCAATTGATTTAAAAACTGATCCGACCAATGGCAGGCATTTTTAAAGAGGCGTAATCATGCCTGAAAGCAGACAAATAAAAAAGCGATCACCGAAGTGATCGCTTTTTTTATCAGCAAGTTAAAGCCTAGATGGTCATATCTTCGCTCAATGCCAATGGATTCGGTAAAATTTTCGCCAGTTGGCGGCAAAGCACAGACAATTGCGCGCTGTCATTTGGCATCAAGGTGATATGACCAATCTTACGGCCTTCGCGCTCTGACTTGTTGTAGAGATGCAAATGCGCACCTTCCAGAGCCAGAACATCTGCAGATTTTGGATGCTGACCAATGATGTTCACCAAGACAGTTGGACGGATCACTTCAGTTGAACCTAAAGGCAAACCAGCCACCGCACGTACATGATTCTCAAATTGCGAACATACGGCGCCTTCAATCGACCAGTGCCCCGAGTTGTGCACGCGTGGTGCCATCTCGTTGGCATATAAGCCTTTGTCTGTCACAAACAGCTCAAGGGTTAGGACACCGACATAGTTCAAGTGATTCAGCAGACGAGTGATGTAATCTTGCGCCACAGGTTGCAAATCTGCGCTGTTCGGTGCAGGCACAATCGAGTGCGACAGAATGCCGTTATGATGATGATTTTCAGCCAATGGCCAGGTTTTGACATCACCATCTTGGCCGCGTACTGCAATAATTGATACTTCACGTGAGAAGGTGACAAAGCTTTCTGCAATCAGCTCACCTGCAGGGCCCAATTCTGCCCAGGCCTGATCCATCTGATCGGCCGAACGTAAAACGAATTGGCCTTTACCATCATAACCGCCACGCGAGGTTTTCAGTACGATCGGCAAGCCCAGTTCAGCTACAGCAGCCTCTAAGCTTTCCAGTGAAGTGACCGCTTTGTACGGTGCAACCGGAATAGCCAGTTCATCAAACAAGGCTTTTTCAGACAGACGATGCTGGGCAATCGCCAAAGCCTGACGCGGCGGATGCAGTTGCTTGCTTTGCGTCAGTACATCAACATCTGTAAGTGGCGTATTTTCAAACTCAAGGCTAAATACATCTGCACTATTAATAAAGTCTTGCAGACCATTTTCAGCCTGGCTCGAAATCACCGGACCCAAAGCAGCAGAAGGACAGTCTGTGCTGGCTTCAAAAAATGTACATTGAATATTTAATGGAAGTGCCGCTTGCGCCATCATACGACCCAGCTGACCGCCACCAAAAATACCGATGGTTTTATCCATAATCTGTGTCTCGACTTAAGCTTGGCCTGGAATATTGTTACTTGCCACTTTATCTGTTTGCGCTGCACGGAAATCTGCAACATTTTTTGCGATTTCTGGACGGGTCAAACCCAGAATTTGCGCGGCCATAATGGCAGCATTGGTGGCACCGGCAGGACCGATGGCCAAGGTACCCACCGCAATACCGGCTGGCATTTGCACAATAGACAGCAATGAATCAACACCGTTTAAAATCGAAGATTTCACCGGTACACCCAAAACTGGAAGATCAGTTTTCGCTGCACACATACCCGGTAAATGCGCTGCGCCACCTGCACCGGCAATAATTACATGAATACCACGATCACGCGCTTGCTCGGCATATTCAAACAGGCGGTCTGGGGTACGGTGTGCAGAAACAACTTCGGCTTCAAATGGGACACCAAGCTGCTTGAGCATATTGGCAGTGTGTTCGAGAGTTGCCCAATCTGATTGAGAACCCATGATAATACCTACGAGAGGAGTATCTTGTGCAGCAGCCGCATTCATTGCAAATTTTCCAGAGATTAAAGTGAGATAAAGATAAATCTCGACGAGAGAGCCAAGCTTGAATAGGAGTGCGTATTATAGACTGAAAATTCAGCTTCATAAAATTTAACGGTCAAAGCAAGGCTCGATTTTTCTTGTTTTTTTATCGAATTTTCAAAAACTGTAATAAAAATAGGGGAGTATCTGCAGTTACAACTATTTAAAAACTGCGGAATACAAAATAGACACATCCACACAGACATAAAGCAGCCCAGAGATAATCCAGTTTAAAGGGCTGTTTAAACATAAAAATCATAAAAGGAACAAAGACTAGTAAGGTCACGACTTCCTGGGTGATTTTCATTTGACCGACTGCCAGGCCTTGCTGCGCCAGTAATTTGGTCGCTGGAATCATCAGACTATATTCAAACAGGGCAATGGCCCAGCTGAACAAAATCGCTTGCCAGAGCGGTGCATCATGCGGCAAAAATTTTAAATGCCCATACCAGGCCAGGGTCATAAAACAGTTGGCAATTACCAGAAGAAATAAAGCCGGCAGCATTTGCATGCACTCTGCAAAAAAGTCGAACTTATTTTACGGTTTATTTGGCGAAAAGATATTGCATCGCTTTGAAATTTTCTTTGAATTTATCCGTGAAACAGGATTTAAAAAATCCCACAACAAGGCCAGAATTTTCACTATCTTTTCAGCTAAAGCCTTGCTATCGTTGCTTGCAAATTGAATAAATCATGACAACAGCACCAATATAAAGTGATGGGTCAGACAGGAACGGAGTAAAGTAGATGCATCTGCATATTTTGGGTATTTGTGGCACCTTTATGGGCTCGTTAGCGCTACTTGCACGCGATCTGGGCCACCAGGTAACAGGTTCAGACCTGAATGTGTATCCACCCATGTCGACCCAACTTGAAAATGCGGGCATCACTTTAATGCAGGGTTATGACCGCAGTCATTTACAGCCTCATCCGGATCTGGTGATCGTCGGCAATGCCATGAAGCGTGGTATTGATGCAGTCGAATATATGCTGAATGCAGGTCTGCCTTATATTTCAGGTCCGCAGTTCCTGGCTGATCATGTTCTGCAAGGTAAACACGTGCTGGGTGTCGCCGGAACACATGGTAAAACCACGACCACCACGATGCTGGCTTGGGTGCTGGATCAAGCCGGTCTGGAGCCAGGTTTTCTGATTGGCGGTGTGCCATTGGGCTTTTCGGAAAGTGCGCGTCTCGGTGGTGGGAAATATTTCTGTGTCGAAGCCGATGAATACGATTCTGCTTTCTTCGACAAGCGTTCCAAGTTCGTGCATTACCATCCAAAAACCGCAATTTTAAATAACCTGGAATTTGACCATGCCGATATCTTCGATGATCTAGCCGCAATTCAAAAGCAGTTCCATCATCTAGTTCGTACCATTCCAAGTGAAGGCCGGATTATCGCGCCGATTACTGAAAGCAATATTGATGAAGTGCTGGAGCAGGGCTGCTGGACGCCTGTAGTGCGCACCAGTCTAGATGCCAACGAAAAATCTGAACTTTATGCAGAACAATTGTCAGCAGATGGTTCACATTTCAAAGTCCTGCAACAGGGCGTTGTCAAAGGCGAAGTACAGTGGAATATGACCGGGCAGCATTCGGTGGCCAATGCCTTGGCCACGATTGCTGCCGCTGAACATGTCGGCGTATCGATTGAAACTGCCTGTGAAGCACTATCGAATTTTGGTGGGGTGAAACGCCGTATGGAACTGTTAGGCACAGTCCGTGGTATCGAGGTTTATGATGATTTCGCCCATCATCCGACGGCGATTGATACGACCTTAGAAGGTGCGCGCAAACGTCTAGGGGAACGCAAACTCTGGGCAATTATTGAACCACGTTCCAATACCATGCGCATGGGCAGTCATAAAGATGGCTTGGCTCATTCAGCACGTCTGGCCGATGAAGTGATCTGGTATCAACCGGAAGGACTGGACTGGGATCTGCAACCGGTCATTGAGGCTGCGCCAAACAAGGCCAAAGTTGCACGCACACTGGATGACATCATTCAGACCGTGGTAGCAGAGGCAGGCGAGGGCGATGCCGTAGTAATTATGTCGAATGGTGGTTTTGGTGGTTTGCATCAGAAGCTGATTACTGTTTTACAAGCATAAAACAGATTTAAGTGAAGTGAAGAAGCCCGCCTAGCGGGCTTTTTTTAGCATATTAAAACGTTGATTGAGAAAAAGTGAACCGTTGTTCTGATCCTGCAGTCCTATGATTTAAATATTGACCCAAATAGCAGATTTATCTCTGAACCCTCCCTGATGATCTTTTGTTGCAATCTGTACACAAGACTCATTGCAGCGCCATATCACTCAAGGCACAATCGAGAAGAACACAGGTATCTATAGGCCTGAAAGCCAGATCATAAATCAGCCCATCGCTGTCACTATATAAAAGCAATCGAGGCGTTCATTATTCTCGCTGAGTCAGGTCATTCTCATTCCTCATTCCTCATTCCATTAGGAGATGTGTCATGACAACGATGAAAGCGATGGTCTATTACGGCGCAAATGATATCCGCTTTGAAGACCGCCCAGTTCCCACCATTTTGCATCCCAGCGATGCCATCATTAAACTCGAAAAAGTTACCATCTGCGGTACCGACTTGGGTATCTGGAAAGGTAAAAACCCGGAAATTGAGCAGGAGGCTACGCGTAAAGAGGGCAGCTTTAAGGGACGTATTTTAGGTCATGAAGGTATTGGCATTGTGGAAGAAGTTGGTTCCGCCGTGCAAAACTTCAAAAAGGGCGACCGGGTGATTATTTCCTGTGTCAGCCGCTGCGGAACCTGTGAAAACTGCCAGAAACAGCTCTATGCCCATTGTCGCAATGAAGGCGGCTGGATCATGGGTTATATGATTGATGGCACCCATGCCGAATATGTACGCACGCCCTTTGCCGACACCTCACTCTATCATTTACCCGAAGGCCTGAATCAAGATGTGGCCGTGTTCCTCTCCGATATCCTGCCAACTTCACATGAAATTGGTGTGCAATATGGCGATGTCAAACCAGGAGACAATGTCGCGATTGTTGGGGCAGGGCCAATCGGTATGAGCTGTCTGCTCACCGCACAGTTTTATTCACCTGCCAATATTATTATGGTGGATATGGATGATAACCGGCTGGAATTTGCCAAGACTGTCGGCGCAACGCATACCATCAACTCCGCCAAAGAAGATGCCATTCAAAAGATTTTAGAGATTACCGATGGACGCGGGGTCGACTGTGCCATTGAAGCAGTGGGTGTAGAACCTACCTGGAATATTTGCCAGCATGTCGTGAAAGAGGGCGGGCATATTGCCAACGTCGGCGTACATGGTAAACCGGTAAGTTTTGAACTTAACAAACTCTGGATTAAAAACCTGACCATCACCACCGGTCTGGTGAATGCCAATACCACAGGTATGCTGCTGAAAACCTGCTGTTCCGGTAAATTGCCCCTAGAAAAACTGGCGACCCATCATTTTAAATTTGCCGATTTTGAAAAAGCCTATGATGTGTTTAAACATGCCTCCGATGAAAAGGCCTTAAAAGTCATGATTGACATGAGCTAATCCACATCAGACAAAAAAGTCCGCTATGCGGACTTTTTTATTTTCAGCATTTACCCCTCAGATCAGAAATAGGGGACATAACCACGCTGCTTATAGCCTTTTGGCGATGCCAGACTGGCCTGATTTTCTTCCAGGCGATACAGTACTTTGAGGAATTCGGCAATTCCTGACTGCTGTAAGGCATGCGGATCAAATTGCTTCAAACCTAAACGTGAAAATAAAGAAGAAATTTCACTGTGTTTATGCACATATTTCATTGACCATTCCGAGAAATGGGACTGCTCTACTATTGCATCTGCAAAACGTAGGACATTGTGATGGCGGGGATCCTGACAAATGCTCTGAAATAAACTTTCCACTACTTCAGGCTGACCTTCAAGGCACTGGAAAAACTTGCCATGGGAATAATACAACACCCCATGAATCTGCTGCTGAAGATTGAACTTCCGGGCAGTGGCCAAAATATCGCTCAAATCTTGTAACAACTCTTGTTCAGATTCTATGCGTTCACTGGCATAGCAAAGCTGTAGGATCATGCCATCTCACTAAAAGGAAGAATTAAAAACACAATTTAATCAATAATTTTAAATTAAGTCGACTATTTTTTAATCAAATATCCGTTTTTGCTTACATGGTTTTCAGTTTGCATTTCTGGATTAAACTTTTAACAATAGTGCCTAAATTATTAAACGAATATTTTCATACACCTACCATGAACATGAGGATCACTTGATGTTAAAAGATCTGATTTTAACCCTCGCCTTGTTATGTGTGTGCTTTATCCTGATGATCACTTTAAATAATTGGCAATTCAGCGCTCAAACCAATCTGCTGATCAGTTCAATTTTTATTAGCTGGACGATCTTGAAATTTGTTGGGCATCGTATTTATTTTCATGCCAGTTACCTGCTGATCATGGCAATTTTAGTGATGCTGCAACAGTTTGAAGAAATTTTCTGGGCGATGACCGGCGTGATGGCAGGTTTCGGTTTATATACCCTGTTACAGGTTATATTGATTCCTGCCTTGAAAGAAAAACTGCATTTATCTTTCGGGAAATCCCCTTGGGTAGTTAAATAGCCGTTGCTGCGACATCTGCCAGACTTCGGTCACGTTTAAACATGACATCCACATAGGAACATTGCGGGATGATGGTTAAACTTTTCTCACGGGCAAAATCGACCAGTGCATCCAGCATTTTTCGGGCAATACCGTGGCCACGCAGGGAATCATCAACCCAGGTATGATCGGCAATTATAACGGCATCGCCCCGCCATTGATAAGTGATCTCCGCCAGGCGGCGTCCTTGATCTTCCATAAAAAATACACCACCGCGTTTTGAATCTTGATATTTGATTTCCATACGAATCTGAACCTTTGTTGTCATTTTTAAATTATAAAACATCATTAAAGTGAGGCTCTCGCTCGAACACGGATTTGGCAAAAGGGCATTTTGGAATAATCCTGATGCCGTGTTCACGGGCAAAATTCACAGCGGCCTCGACCAGATAATACCCGACGTGCTGGCCGCGTAGACTGTCATCGACCCAGGTGTGTTCAATCACTAATTGATCTTCATTTACTCTTGAATAACTCATTTCTGCCAGACGTTTTTCATTTGGCTCTACAAACCATAAACCTCCATTGTCCTGTTGCTGATGCTCGATCAACATGCCGATCCTCTCCTTGTTTTTAAACCAGACTGACATATTTTTCCCTGCTCTATTGTTAGATTTCTTTTAAAGGATTGTGAATCTGTCCTTCTGACCAATACCGCATTTTGCTCAATAGGTTTAAACTGCCAGCCGGTTCCTTTTATCAGATGTTTATGTCCAGCTCTTCTTCCACCTCTTCGGTGACGCGTCAATGGGTCTGTGTGATTGCTTTAGCCTCTGCTGCCTTTATTTTCAATACCACCGAATTTATCCCGGTGGCGCTATTAAGTGATATTGGTACCAGTTTTGCCATGTCACCGACCCAAGTCGGGTGGATGCTGACAATTTATGCCTGGGTCGTGGCGCTGCTGTCTTTGCCAATGATGTTACTGACCAAAAATATTGAACGGCGCTTTCTGCTGATGATTTTATTTGCGGTGTTTATTTTCAGTCATGTGCTGTCCTATTTTGCCTGGAGCTTTAGCATTCTGGTGCTGAGCCGGATTGGTATTGCCGTGGCGCATGCGCTGTTCTGGTCAATTACGGCGTCGCTTGCTGTGCGGGTTGCGCCAAAGGGCAAAGAGTTTCAGGCACTGGGCTTATTGGCTACCGGTACCGCCATGGCGATGGTCCTGGGAATTCCCTTTGGCCGGATGGTCGGGGAGGCCTATGGCTGGCGCAATAGTTTTGCCTTGATTGGGATTGTGGCGAGCGTGGTGTGCGTATTGCTGGCCAAAACCTTGCCTTTATTGCCAAGTGTCAATTCAGGTTCACTCAGCAGTTTAAAAAACTTGCTAAAACGTCCCAGCCTGATGCTGGTCTTTGCGCTTACCGTGCTTGTGATTAGTGCGCAATTTACCGCCTATAGTTATATTGAACCCTTTGCGCTGAATATTGCGCAATTCAGCTCTGCGCAAACCACCAGCTTATTGCTAATTTATGGCGCTGCGGGTCTGATCGGCTCTTACGTATTTGGCCGCTTTGCACCGCATTTTCCCCGACTCACCATTCCGCTATTTACACTCGGGCTAGGGATCTCGCTACTGTTATTGCTGCCACTGTCTCAGGGTGTATTTCAGCTTAATAGCTTGGCGTTAATCTGGGGCATCAGCATTATTGGGTTTAGTCTGGCTCTACAAGCCAAGACCTTAAATCTGGCTTCTGATGCAACCGATGTCGCCATGGCAATTTTTTCAGGTCTGTACAATGTCGGGATTGGTGGCGGTGCCTTACTCGGCGGTCTGGTAACGGCACATATCGGATTACATAGTATTGGCTGGGTAGGAGCAATCCTGGCCAGCTTGGGTTTTCTGATCAGCTTATACCTGATTCAGCGTCCGGATTTCTTAGGTAAGAAAGCGCCTTGAAGCATGATTTTTGTAAATGAAATTGTAGTCTTAGCAAAAATCTGTCATGCTTGCTGCACATTGAGCTACCGCTCAAATAAAATTTAGTTTGAACAAGGGGAGTAGCCTCCTCCAAGCGTTTAAGAATGAAATTTCAATTTTTAAACGTGTCAGAATGTCGTCATTACACTTTGCAAAAAGTCGGTATCTGAGCATCTTGAAGTCACACTTTATATAAAAAAGTGGAACAGTAAGATGTAGGCAAGACCTTGATCATGTTGTTATAGATGTTTTTCATCTGGCAACTGGTCAAGGTTTTTTTATGGCTAGTTGTCCGATGTGGAGAATTCACATGGAAACCATTGGTACACTCTGGCTGTATCTCGTCTTTTTCGCGATTGTCGCAGTCATGCTGATAATCGATTTTGTCGGCTTTAAGCATCAGCATGGTCAGGAAGTTAAAGTCCGTACTGCTGCCTACTGGAGTATTGCCTGGGTCAGTGTCGCGACTTTATTTGGTGGCGGCTTATGGCTGTATCTGGAGCAGACCGCAGGCACGGCAATTGCCAATGCCAAGGTCATGGAATACTTTGCCGGTTATCTGCTGGAAAAATCCCTGGCGATTGATAACGTCTTTGTCTGGCTGATGATCTTCGCGGCCTTCGCCATTCCACCCGCACTGCAACGCAAGCTGCTGTTATATGGCGTACTGGGTGCGATTGTGCTCAGAACTATCTTTATTTTTATTGGCGCGTGGTTCGTGCAGGAATTCTCCTGGATTCTATATATCTTCGGTGCGTTCCTGGTGTATACCGGCTTCAAATTCCTGCGTGGTCAGCATGAAGAAGACAGCAATATTGAAGATATGGCGATTCTAAAATGGCTGCGTAAACATATGCGTATTACCCCGCAACTTCAGGGCGACAAATTCTTTGTCCGTCAAAATGGTTTGCTCTGGGCAACGCCGTTGTTCCTGGTCCTGATCCTGGTTGAAGTCTCTGATGTCATCTTTGCCGTCGATTCTATTCCGGCTATTTTTGCCGTCACCACCGATCCCTTCATTGTCCTCACTGCAAACCTGATGGCGATTTTAGGCCTGCGCGCAATGTTCTTCCTGCTCTCGGGCGCAGCCTCAAAAATGCATTATCTGCCTTATGGCCTCGGGATCATTCTGGTCTTTATCGGCTTTAAGATGCTGATGCTAGATATGTTCCATATGCCGATCTGGATTTCTTTGAGCTTTATTGTGATTGTCCTGACTGTGACCGCGATCTTGTCGATTCGTCATAGCAAGAAATATAACGAAACCACCCTGTAAAAAGTAATCATCAAAAAAGCCTGCATCAGCAGGCTTTTTTTTATTGTTCTATCAGGGATAATTTGGGCCATTTTTGCAAAAACTGTTTGCTCAGCATGCGTTGTTCGAACACGGCATAACTGACTAAATTCGGATTCCAACGCAGCTTTAACTCAAATAAATCTGCTAAACCGAAAGGGGCAATCAACTCCAACTCATCATCTTTCAGGCGCAGTGCCAATGCCGTGACAGTTTCTGGCCATAATGACAGCGCATGACTAATTGAAGTTAAAGGCCCAATACTTTCATTTTGATTGGTACGATACCACTCATGTACAAAAGCTTGATTGATCACATCCCAACAAATCTCTGGAAAATAGTCTTTTAACTGATCTGCAAGTTGCTGTTCTATAGCGCGAGCCTGCTCATTTTCGTCATAGAAAATCACATCGACCTCCGTATGATTCATGTCATATTCCCAGCCATGTAAATGCGCCCAGATCACATGACGTAACACGCCCGCTGCGACATAAGCTTCAGAGTGCAATTGTGCTAACTGATGCAAGATGCGCATTAAGGTCGGCTGCGCACGCACGATCTGTTGAAATTGATCATGATAATTGGATGGGGTCATAAAAGAATCGGGATCACTATTTAAATATGAATGTTCATACAAACATGGCAATTTTTTCAGCTACAATCAATCGAAAAAATCAAAAAGCGTAGGTTTAAAATGTCTTCTGTAATTGCAACGATAGCGATCCGTGGTCGCTTCCTCGATATTCAGAATACAGTTGCCCAAGCACGTGATATACACGACCAAGTGCGATATGTAGAAGATGGTTTAGTCATCATTCAAGAGGGTAAAATCCAGTGGTTTGGTCCTTGGCAAGAAGGGCAGTCACGACTTCCTACCAACGCTGAATTACAGCACTATCCAGATCAACTGATTGTTCCCGGTTTTATCGACACCCATATTCATTTCCCGCAAACAGAAATGATCGGGGCGTATGGTGAACAACTGCTGGAATGGTTAAATACCTATACATTCCCCACTGAAATCCAGTTTAAAGATGCATCCTATAGCGAAAAAATTGCCGAATTTTTCGTGCAGGAATTGCTTAAAAACGGCACCACCACTGCACTGGTCTTTTGTACCGTTCATCCTGAATCCGTAGATGCTTTATTTAATGCCGCAACCACACGCAATATGCGTCTGATTGCGGGTAAAGTCCTGATGGATCGTCATGCTCCGGAAGCACTAACAGATACAGCAGAAACAGCTTATACCGATTCTAAAGCGCTGATTGAAAAGTGGCATGGACAGGGGCGGAACCTGTATGCGATTACCCCACGCTTTGCACCGACCTCAACACCTGAACAATTACAAAAAGCCGGCCAGCTCAAAAGTGAATATCCGGACGTGTATGTACATACCCATTTGAGTGAAAATAAAAATGAAATTGCCTGGGTAAAAGAACTCTTTCCTGAACGTGAAGGTTATCTGGATGTGTATCATCATTATGGTTTAACCGGGAGCAAGTCCGTCTTCGCACATTGTGTGCATCTGGAAGATAAGGAATGGGATTGTATGCATCAGACCGACTCCGCCATTGCCTTCTGTCCGACCTCAAACCTGTTCCTGGGCAGTGGCCTATTTCCCCTGAAAAAGACCTGGGACAAAGGGGTCAAAGTCGGCTTAGGTACAGACATTGGGGCAGGGACATCATTTAATCAGCTGCAAACCCTGAATGAAGCCTATAAGGTGCAGCAGTTGCAGGGCGAAAAACTCTCTGCCTTTGAGGCCTTGTATCATGCCACTTTAGGCGGTGCCAAAGCTCTAAGCCTGGATGATCGCCTGGGGAATTTTAATATTGGCAAAGAAGCCGACTTTGTGGTGCTGGATCTTAAGGCCACTGCCTTACAGCAGTTACGTCAGAGCAGAGCTAAAAATATTGAAGATGCATTTTTTGCACTGACCATGCTCGGCGATGACCGTAATATTGCAGCCACCTATGTCTATGGAGCAGCCGTCTATGTCAAAGCAGCATCCCGTGAATAAAGCGAAAAGATCCCGCCCTCGCCAATACTTGCTCCTGTCTACAATGACGCTGGGCTGTGTTTTTTTACTGAAACGCGATTCAGCCGCGGCTAAAAAATGATTACATTTACCGCCAGCAAAACAGGTGCATCTCTGCTAGGGATGTATTAAAATTGCGACGTATTCAGGTGTTGCAGGTCAACACCTTTTTTATTTTGCTATTTTTACTTTTTAGGTATCTACCCATGACCGTTCAAATGAGCGTAATGATTTCCGCTGAAGAAATTCAAGCTAAAGTCAAAGAGCTTGGTGCTCAAATCAATGCACACTATGCCAATAGTGACAAAGAACTTGTGCTCATCGGTTTATTACGTGGTTCAGTGATTTTTATGGCTGATTTATGTCGTGTGATTTCAAAACCGCATGAACTGGATTTCATGACTGTGTCCAGTTATGGCGGTAGCACGGTATCGTCACGTGATGTAAAAATCCTGAAAGATTTAGACGGTGAAATCCGTGGTAAAGATGTGTTGGTAGTTGAAGATATTATTGACTCAGGCAACACCTTAAGCAAGGTACTCGAAATCCTGCAAACCCGTGAACCTAACTCGATTCAACTGTGTACTTTGGTAAGTAAACCATCGCGTCGTGAAATCGATTTGAAGGTCGAATTTATGGGCTTCGAGGTTGAAGATAAATTTATCGTGGGTTATGGCCTGGACTATGACCAGAAGTACCGTCACTTGCCATTTATTGGTGAAATCGGTCTTTAAAATCAGGCTGAAAAAAGTGGCATAGGCCACTTTTTTTATGCCTAAAATACAGAAAAAACCGGGAACAAAAAATAACATCTCGTTTCAGGATTCAACTTTTTATGATCCTGACTTTGTTTCAAGATGATTAAACAGATGTGAAAACAAAGACATGATAAGAAGGAGTATGCATATGTGGACAATTATTGTGGCGATCGTCATTGGTTTTGTAGCAGGTCTGATTGCACGTGCCATTCACCCGGGTAATGACAAGGCAGGCTTTATCATGACCACCTTGCTGGGTATTGCTGGCTCCCTATTGGCGACTTTTGGTGGCCGTATGCTCGGTCTATATTCGGCAGATTCCGCAGCAGGGCTGATTGCTTCCGTGATTGGTGCTGTGATTATTCTGTTTATTTATAATATGGTAACCAAACGCCGTACAGTCTAAACCATTCAGATGTTTCTGAGGTTGATTTGACGACCTGAATAAAAAAGCACCGGAAAAGGTGCTTTTTTATATTGAGCGACTGATAGCTTTATTTAATTTTTATAAATTGAATTCTTTAAAGATCTGCTCAATCTGCTCTGCCGGATAGGCACCCATCACTTTAAAACCATTGGAAAAAATAATCGCAGGTGTACCATTCACGCCCATAGACTGAGCCAGTTTTTTATTCCGCTCAATTGGATTGGTGCAACTTTTTTTCGATTTAGGTTGAATTCCTTGAGCAATCAGATCTTCCCATGCCTGAGCTGGATTAGACGCGCAATACACCTGTTTTGAAGGAGCAACCGACTGGGGTTTTAAAGGAAGAATAAAGGTATAAATGGTCAAGTCATTCAGTTTTTTCAGCTCTAGCTCAAGCTTTTTACAATACGGGCAATTTGGGTCAGAAAAGATGGCAATCTGACGTTTACCCGTACCTCTTACACTTTTCACTGCATCCTGAAGCGGTAATTTTTTCCAGTCGATACTATTTTGTTTTAGCATTAAATCGCGGGTCAGATTATGTTGATCCTGAATCCGCAGCATCGGGCCGGCAATCAGATGTTTGGCATCTTCATTTAGATAAACCACTTGGCCCTGCATGGAACCGCTATAGATGCCTTTCATCTCCGTGGTTTGAATATTTTCAATTTTTAAATTGGGACTGTTTTTTGCCAAGTTAGCTTGTACCGTATCAATATTGGCAAATGCGAAGCTTGAAATAAATGTACTTAAACTAATGATCAGTGTTTTTTTTAACATGAATGTTCTACATGAATTGGATAAGAATATGCTTCGATTCTAATCGCTCTGCTTTTAAATTTCTCAAACATTTATGTTACTGTTTACACTCAGTTAAATAAGCTCATAATGTTTCACGTGGAACACCATGTATAGCGTTAGATTGAACTTCAAGATATCTAGAAATCACATAAATATTCACAATAAGCAATTGTTTTATATAATTAAAATATTTTAAATGATAAATATCTTACTCATTCAACCTTGACCGATTTTCTGCATCCATTCTAAACTGCAGACACTTTTTATTTTCCTCGCTACGCCCTGACATGGATTGGCCAAGGATCAACACTATAACGGCATTTTCATGACAACAACGACCAGCTGGCGACCGTTCTTGATGGTCAGCCTGGCTTTAATGATGGGAACGATTGGTACTGCTTTGGCCAGTCCGCTTTATCCAATTTATCAACAGCTCTGGCATTTGCTGCCCAGCCAGATCACCTACATTTTTGTCGCCTATATGTTTGGCTGTCTCTCGACCTTATTGTTTTTGGGCAGAACCAGTAACAGCATCGGGTTTTTACGCACCCTGCAAATTGGTCTGGCCCTAATCACGTTGGGACTCAGCGTTTCGGTCTTTGCCCAGAATGCACTAATCCTCTCGATTGGCCGTTTTATTATTGGGATTGCCTCGGGCCTGATGACCACTTCTGCCCTGATGGGCTTGATGCATACCATCCCAGAAAGCCATAAACACACTGCACCACAACTGATTTCAATCATCACCGCAATGGGTTTTGGTTTGGGACCCTTGGTCGGTGGCGTGATTGCGCAGTTTTCCGCTGCCCCTTTGGTAATGCCATATTTACCGATTATTCTGGGTGCCGTGCTATGTTTGATTGGCCTGTTCTGGATCAAAGCACCCAAGTTTGAGGCGCAGCCCTTTAGCATGGCACCTAAACTGCAACGACCTGAAGCCCAGTTTCATCGGGTGTTTATGATTATTGCAGTGACGGCTTTTAGTGCCTTTGCCGCCTTTAGCCTGTTTGCTTCACTGTCGCCGTCCTTTCTCCGCAATATTTTACCTTGGCATGGCCCTCTGGTCAGTGGGCTGGCCATTACCAGTATTTTAGTAGTCTCAGTGATCGTGCAGTTTATGGCCAAAGCGGTCGCAGCGTCAAAATGTCTGAATATCGGCCTGATGATGATGGGCTTGAGCCTGATGGTTTTGGTGCTATGCATGTATTCGAAAATTAGCCTGCTATTTTTTATCAGTGATATTTGCTTTGGGATCGGCCATGGTTTTGCCCTGATGGGTGCTTTTGCACTGATTCATCAAATGACCAGCTTAGACAACCGTGCAGCAGTGATGTCGACCTATCTGTTTATTGCTTATCTGGGCACTATTGTTCCCATCATTGCTGTGGGTTATCTGGCCGATCACTGGGGGCTGGATTTCGCTGTGATCAGCTTTTGTATCGCGATTAGTTTGCTGTGTTTTGCACTGTGGTGGGCGTATCAAAAATCCCGCCTACCAGCCTAAAAAAGCCCTCAGTTGAGGGCTTTCTCGATGTTTATTAAATAATTATTTACCAATACAGAACGAACCGAAGATCTTGCCCAGCAGATCATCTGCACTGAAATCACCCGTGATCTCGCCCAAAGCATTTTGTGCCAAACGTAAGGACTCCGCTACCAGTTCACCGGCATTATACACCACCAGTTGCTCACGCGCCTCAGCCAGATAGATCTGTGTGCGCTTCATTGCGTCTAAATGACGGGTACGGGCAATAAAGGTGTCTTCCTCAGGCTGGAAGCCTGCATGCGCTGTAATCGCCTCTATGAGTGCTTGAACACCGGTTTCCTGCTTGGCAGAGACTGCGATATGCCGAAAACCATTTAAATCGCCAATTATAGCTTCAGCACCGGTCAGGTCGCATTTATTGCCAATCAGCATTAAACGTTTCGGTTCGATATGTTCAGCAAAATATTCCTGAGCGAGTTGCAGCGGATCTTCGCCCTGGCTTAAGTCATAGACCAAGAGCAATAAATCGGCCTGTTCAATTTCTTTAATCGCGCGGCGGATCCCTTCTTTTTCCACGATATCGCCAGTTTCACGCAAGCCTGCGGTATCAGTGAGAGTGATCGGCAGACCATTTAAAGTAATCTTTTCATGCAAGACATCACGTGTGGTGCCGGCAATATCGGTCACAATCGCACGTTCAATTCCGGCCAGCGCATTCAGCAGAGAGGATTTACCGGCATTCGGTTTACCTGCAATCACCACCTGTAAACCTTCACGTAGGAGCTGTCCCTGACGTGCGGATTGCTGTACTTGAGTGACGGCACTGGATACGCCATCCAGCAGATTTAAAATCTTGCCATCTGCCAGAAAGTCGATTTCTTCTTCCGGAAAATCAATCGCGGCTTCCACATGCAAACGCAGGTGAATCAGCTGCTCAAGGACTGCATTGACTTTAGTTGAAAATGCGCCTTGCAGTGAACGCACCGCAGAACGTGCAGCCGCTTGCGAAGTTGCATCAATCAGGTCGGCAATCGCTTCAGCCTGCACCAGATCCAGCTTGCCATTCTCAAAAGCACGCATCGAGAACTCACCGGCCTTAGCCGCAGTAGCGCCGAGCTCCAATAAACGACCAAGCAGAGCATTCTGAATCACCGGACCGCCATGACCTTGTAGCTCCACGACATCTTCGCCGGTAAATGAGTTTGGATTCGGGAAGCAAATCGCCAGTCCTTCATCCATGACTTCGCCGGCCGCATCATAGAACTGGCGGAAACCGGCAAAACGCGCTTTAGGTAGCTCTTTTTGCGTCAGTTGCTGGGCAATCTCATAGGATTTCGGGCCTGACAGGCGAATCACCCCAACGCCGCCACGTCCTGGTGGAGTTGCAATCGCAGCAATAGTTGTGGTTCGGTTGAGCATAAAATTCACCTGCAAAGACTCAAAAGTACAGCCAAAAAAAATCCGCCTAAGATTACCATCTTAAGCGGATTTATTCAGCCTATCCGTACAACTTAGTTGACTGGAGTGGCCTCATCACGTTTAGCGCGATCTTTGGCAACAGACTTGTTAATCAAAGTTTGTTGCAGAATCGTGATCAAGTTGTTGACGATCCAGTACAGGACCAGGCCTGCCGGGAAGAACAACAAGAATACGGTAAAGATGATCGGCATAAACTTGAAGACTTTCGCCTGCATTGGATCAGTCGGTTGTGGATTTAACGACTGTTGGATATACATCGTCAAGCCCATCAACAACGGCAGAATGAACCAAGGATCCATTGAAGACAAATCCTGAATCCACAGCATCCATGGCGCATGACGCAGTTCCACAGATTCCATCAATACCCAGTACAAAGCCAGGAAAATTGGCATTTGTAATAACAGTGGTAAACAGCCGGCAAGCGGATTGACCTGTTCACGTTTGTATAATGCCATCATTTCTTGAGAGAAGCGCATGCGATCTTCACCGAACTCTTCTTTCATGCGTTGCATTTCTGGCGCAATCACCCGCATTTTCGCCATCGAGCGATAGCTCTTCGACGACAATGGCCACAGGATTACTTTCACCAAGATGGTCAACAGAATAATTGCCCAGCCCCAGTTACCCACCAGACCATGGAAGAATTCAAGACCAACAAACAGCAATTTCGCGATTGGCCATAACCAGCCATAATCAACAGTCTGGTTTAAACCCGCAGCCAAATCTTTCAGTTCTGACTGGATTTTTGGACCTGAATAGAAAGTCGCATCAATTTCAGCCACTGTACCTGCTGGTACATTAAACGTTGGTGAAGTAAAACCGATGATGTTCATGTTATCGGTTGATTTACGTGATTCAAGCTTGGCGCTATAAGCTTCACCATTGCCTTGAGTCAACTTCAGCTGACCTGGAACCCATGCACTGACAAAGTAGTGCTGTACCATTGCCACCCAACCACCTGTTGCTTCAGTACTGACTTTTTCTTCAACAAAGTTGTCGAATTTAAGCTTGTTGTACTGCTCGTCCGGGGTACCCCATGCACCGCCCAGGAATGTTCCCAGCGTGAAGATCCCTTGATCGGACTTGCCCGGATCTTCCGAGTTATCCCGTTTGATCTGACCGAACATCTGACCTTGCCAGGTCTGGCCACTGCGGTTGACCACTTTGTGATTTACCACGACCGGATATTCACCTTCAGTGAAATTGAAGGTCTTGATAATCTCGATCCCGTCAGCAGTTTTAAACACCAGCGGTACAGACAATACTTTCAGGTTTTCACCATCTTTAGATTTGACTGTTTTCGCATCTGCCAGGGTATAAGCAGTTTTTTCCAGCTCATACATTGGACGGCCGTTACGGCTGCTGTCCGGTCCATTCAGACCGATCAGGCCAGACTGGGCGACATAAGTACGTTTCGCATCGCTTTCCAGCATGACGAACGGTTCATCGCTGTCTTTGTTCTTGTCATGATTGAGTAATTCAATACGAACAATATCACCACCCTTAGGATTGATCCAAAGATGATAAAGGTCAGTTTGTACTGAAATAAGCTGCTGACTTACAGGTGCTGTGGCATCCGTGGCTTGCTGTGCTGGCACATTTGCTTGTGGCAGATCAGAGGCAACTGTAGCCGTCTGACCATTTGGCAAATCTGCAGATACGTCATGCGAAACAACAGCAGTTTCCTGCTGCGGTTTTGTTTCAGCATTTCCATAATCTTTTTGCCACGCCAAAATGAGCAAATATGCGACAACAAACATGGCTCCGAGAATTGCAATCCTGGCCCATTGTTGCATATGTATTACCCCAAGTGGTGAGAGTGATTTTGGTTCAATAAACGATCACGAAAGGGTACAGCAACGTGAAGCGTTTGAGAATCTATTTGCTGAAATGAAATAAAACGAATCGCTTTTGAGGGAACAGGATCATATCCCGAGCCCCCCCACGGATGACAACGGCAAATACGTTTAGTAGCCAGCCACACTCCACGCCCAGCGCCATGCATCTGGACTGCTTCCAAGGAATATTGAGAACAAGTTGGAATATAACGACAGCGCGGTCCAAGAAGAGGACTAATCGCAATCTGATAGAAACGGATCAACCAATGCAGTAAACGTACCATTGGCCAACTCTACTTTTGTGGGGAGGGGGCTATTTTTGAATGCTTTTTGGCAAGACGGTTAAGTTTCTGCCAGGCAAATTGTAATTGCTGGTGCAATTCTGCATTAGGCACTGCTTCAATACCCATTTTCGGCATGATTACAATGTCTAAGTCATCTAATTGCTGTTGATGCAGGCGAAAACTTTCGCGAGCAAGTCGTTTTACTCTATTTCTTTCGTGTGCGCGTCGCACTTTCTTCTTGGCAACAACTAAACCCAAACGGCTATTTGGCAGTTCGGAATGTTTTGCAAGAAATAAGAAATGGGGTTGATGCACTTTAAAAAGCGCACCATCAAAGACACCTTTATAATCGGCAGCACAGCGTAATCGCAACTCTGTGCCAAAACTATAAAGTTTTGTCATAACACCCAAAATCGTCTTAGCGTAACTGATTAAACAGTTAAGCTATGACGACCTTTTGCACGACGGCGAGCTAATACTTGACGACCAGCTTTAGTAGCCATACGAGCACGGAAACCATGAACACGCTTACGCTTTAATTCAGACGGTTGGAATGTACGTTTCATATTGAAACTCCAAAAAATGATCTTTCTATGAAGGTCCGCGATTTTAGTGCTCATTGCTTGAGCTGTCAATGCAAAAGCGGTTTTCTTTTCAAATAAGATCAAAAAAGATAAAGCCCCTGTTTTTTCGGAGAACTTAATAAAAAATAGTTCAATTCAAGTTAATCACAAATTAAGTTATTGTTATATAAATATATATAAGTTATAAACAACTCTATCAACAAAGTTATCCACATGTTATCCAGAGTTTAAATTTAACCTGTAGTTTTGAATTTAAATTTGAAGTTTTTTTGAGTTATCCACAAAAAACAGTGATCTTATAAATAAATTCAAATTTATAAATTTAAATTTATTACTATTAGGGAGCACTTTTTCTATGGATAAGCCACTTTTTATTTGATTAAACATAAACTTATGTTGTGGATAAAACTGTTTCTATTAATTTTATACTTTGTGGATAACTTTATGGTATATTTTATCCACAGCTTGCGGATAAACTTATCCACACTGGGTTTTAAATTTAAATTTATGCAGGGTGATTTCTTTTTGCACAGTTTTTGTAGAGATTGCCATGACAGATGTGGATAACTTGGTTAGAATGGCGACCCGCTTTTGGTCGCGGTCATCTTTTTTGAATGAACAATGGAATGAATAGGGGATTCACATGCTTTGGACGGACTGCTTAAATCGCCTGCGACAAGAGCTCTCTGGAAATGTCTTTACAATGTGGATTCGCCCATTGGTTGCAGAAGAGCTGGAAGACAGCTTGCGTTTGTATGCACCTAATCCTTACTGGACGCGTTACATTCAGGAACATCATCTGGAACTGATTACGATTCTGGCAGAACAGTTGTCTGAAGGACGGGTACGCAAGGTCGAGATTTTGGTCGATTCACGTCCAGGGGCGATTTTATCTGCCAGTGAACAACCGGCGACCACGACTGCGGCATTGACCTCGACACCGATGCCAGTGCCGAAGCCGAAGAAAGAAAAAGAAGACAGCGGCAAAAATAGCCGTAGACGTCAGTTGAATCCATTGTTTACCTTCTCGCTGTTTGTGGAAGGCCGATCTAACCAGATGGCGGCAGAAACCTGTCGCAAGGTACTGACCCAGCTGGGTGCTTCACAGCACAACCCGTTATTTTTATATGGTCCGACCGGTCTGGGTAAAACCCACTTGATGCAGGCGGTCGGTAATGCATTGTTGCAGGCCAAACCGAATGCACGCGTCATGTACATGACCGCAGAAAGTTTTGTACAGGACTTTGTCAGCTCGTTGCAGCAGGGTAAAGTCGAAGAGTTTAAGAAAAACTGCCGTTCTCTGGATCTGTTACTGGTCGATGATATTCACTTGCTGGCCGGTAAAGAGGCCAGTCTGGTCGAATTTTTCTACACCTTTAACGCACTTCTGGATGAGTCCAAGCAAATTATTTTGACTTCGGATCGTTATCCTAAAGAGCTGACAGAGCTGGATCCACGTCTGGTTTCACGTTTTTCCTGGGGGTTGTCGGTCGGGGTTGAACCGCCAGATATTGAAACCCGAATTGAAATTCTGCTGAAAAAAGCAGAAAGCAACCAGGTCGATTTACCACGTAACTGTGCGCTGTTTATTGCCCAGCAGGTGGTGGCTAACGTGCGTGAGCTGGAAGGTGCGCTGAACAAAGTGGTGGCGATTTCACGTTTTAAAGGCACGCCAATTGATCTGGATGTGGTGCGTGAATCTTTAAAAGATGTGCTGGCAATTCGTGCCCGTACCATCAGTACTGAAAATATTCAGCGTGTGGTCAGTGAATATTTCCGGATTCCGCTGAAAGAACTGGTCGGTCCAAAACGTACCCGGATTTATGCCCGTCCACGTCAGCTGGCGATGGGTCTGGCACGTGAATTAACCGGCGACAGTTTTCCGGAAATTGGCATGGCTTTTGGCGGTCGTGATCACAGTACCGTGATGCATGCTTGCGAGAAAGTACAAAGCCTGCGTGAAGAAGATCCGATCTTTAACGAAGACTATAAAAACCTGCAACGTCTGTTGCAAAGTTGACCTAAATCGCTCAAATTCTATTCTTGCTATGCGGCTGCTTTTGCCGCATAGTAAACCGTCAAAAAAATCACTTTTTCTATATTAATCTTCAGCTTTAGAGGAATGCACCGTGCGTTTAAAAATCGCGAAAGAAAGCTTACTGAATGTTCTCTCACATGTCGTAGGAGCGGTTGAACGTCGCCATACCTTGAATATCCTGTCTAACCTGAAAATTCAGGTGACTACGCAAGCATTGACCGTGACCGGTTCCGACCTGGAAGTCGAACTGGTGGCGAGTACAGCACTGGCTGAAGGTGCATGTTTGCAGGAAGGCGAGACCACAGTTCCTGCACGTAAGCTGATTGATATCTGTAAGTCACTTCCTTCAGCGGCATTGGTGGATTTGCATATTACTGAAGATCAGCGCTGCATCCTTAAATCGGGCAACAGCCGTTTTGTACTGGGTACCTTGCCTGCTGATGATTATCCATTACTGAACACTGAAAACACCCAAGGCACGCAAGTGACGGTGACACAGCGTGAACTTAAACGCCTGTTCGAAAAAACCGCCTTTGCCATGGCAGTTCAGGATGTGCGTTTTTACCTGACCGGTACTTTGCTGGAAATTAATGCCAATCAGCTACGTGCTGTGACCACCGATGGCCACCGCCTAGCACTGTGTGAAACAGCAGCACAATCCACTGCAGCACAGCCGATTCAGGCAATTGTGCCACGTAAGGCCGTTGCAGAATTACAGCGCCTGCTCAGCGTTGAAGATGAGCAATTATCTCTATTGATTGGTCGTGAATTGCTCAATGTGACCATCAATATGCCAAGCCGTGACAAGGAACAGGCGAACATTACCGTGCGTTTCACTACCAAGCTGATTGATGGTAAGTTCCCGGATTATCGCCGTGTGATTCCACGTGGTGGCGACAAAGTGGTGATGATCGCCCATGACGTGTTCAAGCAGTCTTTGCAACGGGTGGCGATTTTAAGTAACGAAAAGCTGCGTGGTGTATTTCTAAACTTCAATGCCGATTCTTTGCAACTTCGCGCGAATAACCCGGAGCAAGATGAAGCGATTGAAGATCTGGCAATTCAATATGCTGATTCCCCGCTAGAAATGTCATTTAATGCGCAGTATCTGATTGAAGTACTCGGTGTGCTAGATGGTGATGATGTGTCAATGACCATGACTGAAGCGAACCAGTCTGTCTTGGTGCAAGACCCGGCGCATACGGATCAAACCTATGTCGTTATGCCGATGCGTGTTTAAGCCGCGGCTCTTGATATTCATATAAGACATGCATATTACGCGTTTACATATTGAGCGTGTGCGGAATCTAAAGACGGTTGCTCTCCACGGATTGCAGCCGTTTAATGTTTTTTATGGCCAAAATGGTTCAGGTAAAACCTCGATTTTAGAGGCGATTCATTTACTGGCTGCTGGTCGTTCTTTCCGCACCCATATTCCCAAAAATTATATCCAGCATGGCGCACAGGATGCGATTGTGTTTGCACAATCTGCGACTGAAAAAATTGGCATGCAAAAAATGGCCAGTGGGGAACAGTTGATTAAGGTCAATGGCGATTTGGTCGCGACTCAGGGGCAACTGGCCAAACTATTGCCCTTGCAGCTGATTGATCCACAAAGTACTGATATCATCGATCATGGTGCTAAACCACGACGTCAATTGCTCGACTGGTTAATGTTCCACGTGGAACCAGAGTTTTATCATGCTTGGCAATATTATTCCCGTGCGCTGAAACAGCGAAACAGTCTGCTCAAAAGCAAACGGTTTCTGAGTCTGTCTGATCTGGAACCGTGGAACCAGATGCTGAGTGAATATGGTGAAATCCTGCACTCACAACGTGTCGGCATCGTGGAACAATGGAAGCCATTTTTTGAAGATGACCTGAAACAGTTATTACCTGACCTGCAAGTCAGTCTGGAATACAGTCCGGGTTTTCACAGTGAAACCGGCCTGCTAAATGATCTGACCAACCAGCATGAAAAAGACTGTGAGCGACGTTATACCGAATATGGCCCACATCGCGCAGATTTGCGTCTGAAAACCCCTCTGGGGGATGCTGATGTGATCCTGTCACGCGGGCAAAAAAAGCTGCTGATGATGGCGTTAAAACTGTCGCAAATCGCAATGCTGCATTCTTGTAATAAGGAAACTGTGGTATTATTAGATGATGTGACAGCAGAATTAGATTTAACCGCACAACAACGTTTAATTGAGCGATTGAGCCAACTTGGTAGTCAAGTTTTTATTACCACCTTAGACCATGAATCAGTACAAAAGCACTTACATGATTTGTCTATCTCATATCAGTTATTCAATGTTGAAAACGGTACAGTTCAGGTTGTTGTGCAATAGTATTTTTTTAGTTTTACCCATCTTGGGATAGACCTATTTTTCACTAGGGAGAAACCATGAGTTCAGAAGATCAAGCTGCTTCTCAAACAGAACAAACCATTGAAAAGGCTTATGATTCCTCTAGCATCAAGGTATTACGTGGTTTAGACGCAGTACGTAAGCGTCCGGGCATGTACATTGGTGACACAGACGATGGTACAGGCTTGCACCACATGGTGTTCGAAGTAGTCGATAACTCGATTGATGAAGCCTTGGCAGGCCACTGTGATGAAATTATAGTGACTATTCATGAAGATGAATCGGTTTCAGTTTCTGACAACGGTCGTGGTATTCCAACCGATATTCACCCTGAAGAAGGCGTGTCTGCGGCAGAGGTGATTTTGACCATTCTGCATGCCGGCGGTAAGTTTGATGACAACAGTTACAAGGTCTCAGGCGGTCTGCATGGCGTAGGTGTGTCTGTGGTCAACGCACTCTCTGAAAAACTACTGTTGAACATCAGTCGTGCAGGTAAAACTTATGAACAGGAATACCGTCATGGTGATCCTGTTTATAAATTACGTGAAACAGGGACAACCGAAACGTCAGGTACCACTGTACGTTTTTACCCAAGTGCTGAAACTTTTAGCCAAACCATATTCAATGTCGATATTCTGGCGCGTCGTTTGCGTGAACTATCGTTTCTGAACGCAGGTGTACGCATTGTACTTCGCGATGAGCGCGTCAACCTTGAAAATATCTATGACTATGAAGGTGGTTTATCTGAGTTCGTTAAATACATTAACGAAGGCAAAACGCATCTGAACGATATTTTCCATTTCACTACTGCACAGCTCGACACCGGCATTACGGTAGAAGTGGCATTACAGTGGAATGATTCTTATCAGGAAAACGTACGCTGCTTTACCAATAACATCCCGCAAAAGGATGGTGGTACACATTTGGCTGGTTTCCGTGCTGCACTGACCCGTGGTTTAAATAACTATATGGACAGCGAAAATATCCTGAAAAAGGAAAAAGTTGCAGTCTCGGGGGATGATGCCCGTGAAGGTTTAACCGCGATCGTCTCGGTGAAAGTGCCTGATCCAAAATTCTCTTCGCAGACCAAAGAAAAACTGGTGTCGAGTGAAGTAAAAACTGCGGTTGAGCAGGCCATGAACAAGGCATTTTCTGAATATCTTTTAGAAAATCCACAAGCAGCGAAATCGATTGCCGGCAAAATTATTGATGCCGCGCGTGCCCGTGATGCAGCGCGTAAAGCCCGTGAAATGACCCGTCGCAAGAGCGCACTGGATATTGCCGGTCTTCCAGGTAAGCTGGCCGATTGTCAGGAAAAAGATCCAGCCTTGTCTGAACTGTATCTGGTCGAGGGTGACTCTGCGGGTGGATCTGCGAAGCAAGGCCGTAACCGTAAAATGCAGGCGATTTTACCGCTGAAAGGTAAGATTCTGAACGTAGAGCGTGCGCGTTTCGACCGGATGATTTCCTCTGCGGAAGTCGGCACACTGATTACTGCACTTGGCTGTGGTATTGGTCGTGAAGAATATAACCCGGACAAATTGCGTTACCATAAAATCATTATCATGACCGATGCTGACGTCGATGGTTCGCACATTCGTACGCTGCTGTTGACCTTCTTCTTCCGTCAGATGCCGGAACTGGTCGAGCGTGGTCATATCTATATCGCCCAGCCACCACTCTACAAGCTGAAAAAAGGCAAGCAGGAACAGTACATCAAAGATAACGATGCACTGGAAACTTACCTGATTTCCAATGCCATTGACGAGCTAGAACTGCATATCAGTGCTGAAGCACCTGCGATTCGTGGTGAAGCACTGGCAAGGGTGATTGCCGATTATCAAACCTCACAGAAGAGCTTGGCGCGTTTAACCCAGCGTTATCCGGCGAGTCTGCTTGATGCACTACTTTCACTGGAAGGTTTTAAGCTGGATCAGCTGGAAGACAAAACCTATGTGGAAACATGGGGTGAGAATCTGCGTGCAGCGATTGAAGCCATTCAGCCAACATTACGTCCAGAATTAACCCTGGAGCGTTTTGAAAAAGAACTGGCAGATGGTCAAAAAACTGCAAGCTGGTTGCCACGTATCACGATCTATGTACATAACTTGCCACATAGCTACCTGTTAGACTCAGTACTGTTAGGTTCAAGTGAATATGCACGTTTATTAAAGAATTCAAAGAGCTGGTTTAGTCTGCTTGAAGAGGGTGCATATTTGCAAAAAGGCGATCGCAAGATTCAGGTCAGCAATTTCCATCAGGTTTGGCAACATATCTTGCAGGACTCACGTCGTGGCATGATGATCCAGCGCTATAAAGGTCTGGGCGAGATGAATGCGGAACAGTTATGGGAAACCACCATGGATCCAGACAACCGTAACATGCTGCAAGTGACAGTTACTGATGCGATTGAAGCGGATCGTATGTTCTCTTGCTTGATGGGCGATGACGTAGAACCACGTCGTGCTTTCATTGAAGAAAATGCCTTGAATGCAGATATTGATGCATAACCCTTCAGGATAAAATCAGATATAAAAAAGCGCCTTTCGAGGCGCTTTTTTTAGACCAATTTTTTTACTCATATCCTGTGAGCTAGGCAAAATAAAGTAATTTTGGACCGATTTTTAGATATGGAACGGGTTCATTTAGGTTTTAAAAAGCCAAGTTGAGTAAGCCAAATCGACTCTAAGAAAGGGTTTATGTATAGAGATTACCAACTCGGGAGAATACCTGAAATCTGGAGTGAATCTATCGTTATAAAAATGATCTGCATCAGAACTTCTAAAATAATTTTTGAATAGGAAAGTGAGGTAGAAAGACGTTCTTTATACGATGAGAAGTTTGCATGCAGTTCACGACACTAGGTGAAAACTGGATCAGTCAAAGTGGTATTTAAAGATGCGTGTAATAAAAACAGATCGAATACTTTAGGTGGATTCGACTAAAAAATAATAAATCGCCTATTCAGAAGATCCAATATCTCAAAAATAAATAAAAAGCTGCTAAAACTAAATTTTAAATTTTCAATAGCTTATAAGAAACTTGGTCTAATACGCTAAATAATACGTGAATAATATTGCTTCAAGCATCTAGAAAGCCTGATCAGAGATGTGGATAACTCTAAAGTTATCCATAATTTTTATGTGAATAAGATAGTATTTTTCCGCAAGCTTTAATCCACGTATTAATTCTTTATTTTAAATTCAAATTTGAAATCGATTATCTTGTGGATAAGTGTTTTTAAATTTAAAATAGCATTTTAAATTTAAAGCTAGATTTGGCGATATATTGCTAGTATGACCAGACTATTCCTTGGATTGGCTTTAAAATAAAAAATTATTATAAATTAAATACTTGTAAATATATTGTAGTTTCTCTAATCATTACCGTGGAACATATTGTTAACTAAAAACTCAAGATGTAGCTAAACTACATAATTGATTTAATAATCAAGTGAACTTTCATTTTTATTTAAAATCATACTTTTATCGATTTTTGCTTAACTTTTTTATTTCTCATTTTTGAGTTATTTCTTGATTTCATTATTGAAAATCGGGCATTTCTTTTATTACTCGATAGAAAAGAGGGAGGGAATCGCTGAAATGATATTGATTAGGAACAAGAAAAAGAGGATTGATAAAATGACGATGAAAAATAAAAAAGCGCCTGACGGCGCTTTTTTTTAATCATATTTATGGTGTTAGAATGACTTTACGACAGTCTTCTTCCTTTTTATCAAAAATACGGTAACCTTCCGCAGCATCTTCCAGTTTCATGCGATGGGTAATAATCAGATCTGGAGACAGATCTCCATTTTCAATATGTTCTAGCAACTGCGGCAAGTAATTATGCACATGGGTTTGTCCCATTTTAAAGGTCAAACCTTTGTCAAAGGCATCACCAAACAGGAAGCCATGAATTGGACCGGCATAAACTCCAGGTACACTCACCACACCGCCGCGACGGACCGCTGCAATACATTGTCTTAGCGCTGAACCACTCGAACCTTCTAATTTCAGGTTGGTCATTACGGTTTCTAGCATGCTACCTTTGGCTTCAAAACCGACCGCATCAATGACGGCATCGACTCCACGATAACCCGTGGTATTTTGAATGATAAATTCAGCGGCATCGACTTCATCAAAATTGACGGGAATTACCCCATAGGTTTGATGCGCGAAACGCAAACGGTAAGGGTGGTGATCGACCATAAAGATCTGCTCGGCACCGAGCATCCGCGCGCAGGCAGCAGCCAGCAGACCGACCGGGCCAGCACCATAAATCGCCACACTGGAACCTCGACCGACTTGGGCATTGTTTACTGCTTGCCACGCAGTTGGCAGAATATCGGTCAGGAATAATACTTTTTCATCAGGCAGGGAACCCGGCACCTTAAATGGTCCGACATTGCCTTTGGGGATCCGTACATATTCAGCCTGACCACCCGGTATACCCCCATACAGATGGCTAAAGCCAAATAAAGCTGCCCCTGGTGGGATCTGTTTTTTGTTGAGAATTGCACCACGACCGGTATTGGTATTTTCACAGGCAGCCATGAGTTCATGTTCACAGAAAAAACAGTGACCGCATGCAATCACAAAGGGAATAATCACCCGGTCACCTTTTTTGACTTCGGTTACTTCTGGGCCGACTTCTTCTACAATTCCCATAAATTCATGGCCGAAAATATCACCGTCTTCAGTGGCCGGAATTTTCCCCCGGTATAAATGCAGATCTGAGCCACAGATGGCGGTGGCTGTCACCCTTAAAATAACGTCATCTGGTTCCTGAATCACTGGATCTGGAACGGATTCAACTCGTACATCCCGAGCACCATGATAAGTAAGAGCACGCATGCGGATTTCCTCTCTCTAGTTCAACATTAAACAGACTCGTAGCAAGGCTGCCAAAAATTAAAAAACACTTGTATTAGAGCCTTAGGATGAAACAGCGCGCTGTAAATTAATGTATGAAATAAGGCATCCAACTGTTTAAAAAATAAACTTATATAGGATTTGCGTAATTCATGACCTTATGTGTCGAATGAATAGAAAAGAACAGAATTAAAGAAACATCTAGACGTAGATGAAAAAATACAGGGGGGAAAATGGAAGAGAAAACATTAAAAATAGTGAATAAAAAAGAGATGAACAACGTTGGTCATTCATCTCTTATCTTAAATCTTACTAAAAGAGCTTTAGAACGTCTGTTCCAGACTTTCCAGTTCCATCATCAGTTCTAGCATTTGCTCTTCGGCTGTTTCCAGTTTGGCTTTTAGCTCGGTTTGCTCATTCATCAGTTTCAGCAAATCATTTTTACGTGATGCTTCGTATAAAGCACTGTCACCCAGCAGGTTTTCAATTTCAATCAGTCGCGGCTGTAGTTTGGCCATCTGTGCTTCGCATTTTTCAATATTCTTGCGAATCGGACGACTTAGTTCCCGCTGGCGAGCAGCTTCCTTACGTTGTGCTTCCTTGTCCAGTTTGGAAATAGTCGGTTTGACTTCGACTTGGGATTTCACCGGTTCTGCTGGCTTTTGCCCATTTTTAATCATCTCAATACGGGCTTGGCGTAACCAGTCAGCATAGGCAGTAAGATCACCATCAAACTCACGGCATTGACCATTATGTACCAGTAGCAGTTCATCACAGACGCTGGCGATGAGCTGACGTTCATGCGAAACTAGAACTACCGCGCCCTGAAAATCTTGTAAAGCCATAGTCAGTGCATGACGCATATCCAGGTCTAAATGGTTGGTCGGCTCATCCAGAATCAGTACATTCGGACGCTGCCAAACAATCAGTGCTAGGGCCAAACGTGCACGTTCACCGCCTGAGAAGCTTTCGCTTGGCGTATCCATACGTTCGCCACTAAAACCGAAACTACCCAAGAAGGAGCGTAGACTGGCTTCACTGATTTTTTTATCTGCGATGCGTGCCAGCTGTAACATTGGGCTGGCATTACCATCCAGTGCATCCATTTGATGCTGGGCAAAATAACCAATATTCAGTAATTCTGAATCTTTCCGCAGACCCTGAATCAGTTTCAGGTCACCGACCAGCGATTTAATCAGCGTGGATTTACCGGCACCATTCATCCCAAGCAAACCGATCCGGCTGTTTGGCGTGATCTGTAAATTTACATTGGTGACAATCAACTTGTCGCCATAACCAATATCGGCATGTTCCAGTTGCAATAACGGCGAACTCATTTTGGTCGGTTCACGGAAACTGAAGGTAAATGGCGTATCGACATGGGCTGCAGATAGTTCCTGCATTCGTTCCAGCTGTTTGATCCGGCTCTGTGCCTGTTTGGCTTTGGTCGCTTGCGCTTTAAAACGGTCAATATATTTTTGCAGATGCGCGCGGGTTTCCAGCTGCTTTTCATACGCCTGTTGCTGCTGCGCTAAACGCTCACTACGGGTGCGCTCAAAAGTCGAATAGTTACCGGTATATAAAATCAGTTCCTGATTTTCGATATGTAAAATGTGATCGGTAATCGCATCGAGGAAGTCCCGGTCATGCGAAATCAGTACCAGCGTACCTTCATAGGCTTTCAGCCAGTCTTCGAGCCAGAGAATTGCGTCCAAGTCCAGATGGTTGGTTGGTTCATCGAGGAGCAGTAAGTCTGATCGGCTCATCAGGGTACGTGCCAGATTCAAACGCATACGCCAGCCACCGGAAAAACTTGAAACATCCAGCTGTGATTGATGTTCAAAGAAGCCCAGACCCGCCATCAGCTGCGAGGCTTTGGCAGGAGCCGAATAACCTGAAATTTCATCAAAACGGCCATATAAATGGGCCAGTTCTGCATCATCCAGTTGATCCGGCTGATCGAGTTTTTGCTGAATATCCCAGTATTCTTCATCGCCCGACAAGACGAAATCAATGGCTTTCATATTCAGTGCTTTGATTTCCTGAGCCATATGCGCTACGGTCCATACCGCAGGTCGGGTCAGCGAACCGGTGTCCGATTCCATGCCGCCGAGCAAGGCTGAAAACAGGGTTGATTTTCCAGCACCATTGACACCGGTTAGGCCAATTTTCCATCCTGGGTGTAACTGCATCGACGCTTTTTGAAATAAAACACGTCCACCGCGACGTATAGATAACTGGTCTAACTGAATCATTGAGAAATCAAAGCTAAGAAATAAGATGCGCCTATTCTAAAGGAAAGCCCTGTGAAAATGAAAAATCTTACCGTTTTTGCTGAAATGAGTGTGCTTTTCACCTCTGTCAATTGATCTAGGGTGGACGCATAAGTTGAGTAAAAGCTCTATTTTATGCATGAACAGTGGTTTATAGTTCAGGCTGATGGAGCAAAAAATATCATAGAGTCAAATAAAAATGAAAAAGGGATGTTTAATTTTATCGGCACTGGGCATTTTGGTGTCGACTTCAACTCAAGCCAGAGTGAATGTCTGTGTTTTTGATTTACTGGGGAAATCTGGTGAGTCTTACAAACTGCTGGAGGAATGGGCGCTGGCAGCAAAAGGCTGGGGTGCCGAAATTCAGCTAAGCGCTTATCAGGATGAAGCCAAGGTCGATCAGGACGTCAAAGCCGGAAAATGTGATGCCTTCTATATGACCTCAATGCGTGCCCGGGCTTATAACAAATTTGCTGGATCGATTGATGCAATTGGCGGCGTGCCGAATAATGACATTGCCATGAAAGCCATCAGCTATGTACTGGATAAACGCAATAGCAAACGCCTGATCACCCAGATTGGCAAAGACAAATTTGAAGTGGCAGGTATTGGTCAGATTGGCCCAGCCTATATTTTTGTTCGTGATCGTACTCTAAATAAACTGGAACAGGTCAAAGGCAAGAAATTTGCCGTGCTGCATTATGACTATGCGCAAAAAATCATGGTCGACCGGATTGAAGCAGTACCGGTCATGTCGGAAATTTCCAATTTTATTCGCAAGTTTAATCAGGGCGAAGTGGATATTGTCGCTGCACCGGCTTATGCATTTAAACCGCTGGAATTACAGAAAGGACTAGGCCGTCAAGGCGCAATGATTAATTTTCCGGTGATTAATGTCACTGCTGATCTGATTATTCGTCAGGAAAAGTTTCCGGCAAGCTTTGCCGCACAATCCCGAAACTGGTTTGTGAAACAGTTACCGCGCAGCTTTGCCATGGTCAAGCGCATGGAAGCTGAGATTCCAAGCAAATATATTCTGAATCTAAGCCGTGAAGATCGTGTGGCCTACCAAAAGATTCTGCGTGATGGGCGGATCGATTTAACCAAACAGGGGATTTATGATCAGGGCATGATGAACGTATTGAAACGCGCGCGTTGTACGGTAGAAAGAACCAATTTTGAATGTTCGATTGGTGGCGAATAAATCTGAAATCATGTATATCTTTGTAACTATATCTGGGTAAATGTAATTATAAGAAAGCAGTTTTAAATATTAAGATATTGATATTTAAATATATATTTAAAAATAACTTAAGCAACTATTGCTGATTTATCTTTATAGGCCAAAATGCCGGTTTTAAATGGAGTAAATGCTCTATTTTTTTTAATTAAACTTGCTTAATATTTGTCCCGTGTACGGACACTCAGCGAATAACAAGATTTCAAAGGATAACTACAATGAAAAAAACACTCTTATCATTGGCTGCATTCTCTGCATTTGGTTTTGCAAGTGCGGCGCATGCAGAAAAAGTCGATATCTGTGTGTTTGACTTACTGGGTAAATCCGGTGAGTCTTTCCAGATGGCGCAAGAATGGGCACTGGCTGCAAAAGGCTGGGGCGCAGAAATCAATCTGATTGCCCGTCAGGATGAAGCGGTTGCCGACAATGACTTCAAGGCCGGTAAATGTGATGGTGTGTTTATGACAGCCATGCGTGCCCGTCAATACAATAAATTTGCCGGTTCTATTGATGCACTGGGCGGTGCACCAAGTAATGCCATTGCCCAGCGTGCGATCAGTTTTGCTCTGGACAAACGTAATGCAGCGAAAATGGTCAGTAATATGGGCGGCAAAAAATACGAAATTGCCGGTATTTCACCGTTGGGTTCAGCCTTTATTTTTGTTCGTGACAAGAATATCAATTCGATTGAAAAAGCCGCAGGGAAGAAATTCGCCGTACTCGGCTATGACGATGCCCAGAAAATCATGGTACAGCGCGTCGGTGCGCAGGCAGTGATCTCCGATGTTTCTAACTTTGTCGCCAAATTTAACAATGGTCAGGTGGATATGGTCGGTGCACCTGCTTATGCCTACAAGCCATTAGAAATCTATAAAGGTCTGGGTAATAACGGCGCAATGTTTAATTTCCCGGTACTGCATGTCACCTCTGATTTTGTGATTCGTCCGGAAAAATTCCCCGCAGGTTTTGGACAGAAATCGCGTGACTGGTTTATCAAAAACCTGCCAAAGAGCATGGGGATGATCAGCCGTCTGGAAGCGGGTATTCCGTCGAAATATAAAATGAATCTGAGCGCTGAAGATAAAACCAAGTATCAGAAAATGTTACGTGATGGCCGGATGGACATGACCAAACGCGGAATCTATGATGCCAGCATGATGTCGGTCTTAAAACGTGCGCGCTGTTCTGTCGATAAGGCCAACTTTGAATGTTCAATTGCTGGCGAATAATCTGATTTTTAAAGAAAAAAGCTTAGATTGATCTAGGCTTTTTTTATGGCTGAACCAGGTCAGATCTGCCATTGTGCAGCGAATAAAATAGCTTAAGCTTGAGCTAAATATTAAATTCGCATGTTTTATATAAAAAACAATCACATGTGACTAAAACTGCAATAACAAAAACAAGCGATAAGGAAATGAGGATGATGCATAAAGGATGGAAAGCACTGGCATTGGCTACGGCGACACTGGCTGTTTCAGGTCTGGCACAAGCCAAACAGGTGATTTGCGTATTTGATCTGGTCGGTAAAAATGGTGATGTCTATAGTGTGATGAAAGACTATCAGTTGGCGGCCAAAAACTGGGGGGCAGATGTCGAACTGCGGGTGAACACCAATGAAGCGGTGGTTGCAGAAGATTTTAAAGCCGGGAAATGTGACGGCATTAGTGTGACCGGGATGCGTGGCCGTCAGTTTAATAATTTTACTGGTTCACTCGATGCCATTGGCGCAATTCCAGATCTGAATCTGGCAGTTAAAGTGATGCAGGGACTGGCCAGTCCAACTTTTGCCAAACATATGCTGCAAGGTAAATATGAGGTAGTCGGTGTCATTCCTGTGGGTGATGCTTTCCTGCTGGTGAACGACCGCAGTATTAATACCGTTGCTAAAGCCGCTGGTAAAAAAATTGCCGTACTTGATTATGATGAAGCACAAAAAATCATGGTACAGCAGGTCGGCGCACAGGCGGTGAGTGCCGATGTCACCAATTTTGGTGCCAAGTTTAACAATGGCCAGGTGGATATTATTGGTGCACCAGCAGCAGTATTTAAACCGCTGGAATTACATAAAGGTTTGGGTAACAAAGGCGCGATTGTGAATTATCCGGTGTTGCAGGTCACAGGCAATATCATTATCCGTCCAGATAAATTTCCGGCAGGTTACGGACAAAAATCACGTGAATGGGTGAGAAGTCAGTTACCGCGTGCCTTTGGTATTTTGGGGAAAATGAAAGCGGACATTCCAGCAAAATACTGGATGGATATTCCTGCTGCAGACAAACCGGGTTATCAGAAAATGATGAGGGATTCCCGAATTGACCTGACCAAACGCGGCGTTTATGACAAACGCATGATGAAATTGCTGTGGCAATTCCGCTGCAAACAGAACCCGAAAAACTTTGAATGTGCCTTACAGGATGAGAACTACAAATAATCCTGATAAAATTACTCTGATTTGACTTTTAATCTGTAGAGACTGACCATATATTGAGTGTGCTATACTTAAATATGGTCTTTTCTTTTTAAAGACATTCCATTCAACAGAGGAATCCGCCATGAATGCCCAAGCGCTTGTGCTCACCGACAATGCCGCAAATAAAGTACGCCAGTTGCGTGACAGTGAAGGTAACCAAGACTTAATGCTCCGTGTCTATGTGACCGGTGGCGGCTGTTCAGGTTTCTCTTATGGCTTTAACTTTGCAGAAAGCCAGAATGAAGATGATGCAGAATTTGCCAATGGCGATGTTAAAGTCCTGGTCGATTCATTGAGTTATCAATATCTGGTCGGTTCGGTGGTAGATTATTTAGAAGGTCTGGAAGGTTCACGTTTCGTGGTACAAAACCCGAATGCGACCACGACCTGTGGTTGTGGATCTTCATTCTCGATCTAAATCCGTGCACAAAAAAAGTCCTCTCAATGAGGACTTTTTTATATCTGGAAGAACGTTTAGCTATCCAGTTTTACCGCTTCAAGCAGGTCAAAGATCACAGTGGTGACATCCTGACTCAACTCGCGGTTATTAAAAATTTCATAGGCGCTAATGGTAATGTCAGTATCGCTTGGCAACAGACGCTGTTCTTCTTCGATCAGGTCATTAATCGGCAATAAGGTCTGTTTGATTTCCAGATGTAGGATATCTTTATACTCCAGATTTTCATCGTCGAGTTCAATCAGTTGTTCATTGAAATAAGGCAGCAAAATCGAATGAAGATAGGGTTGGATGTCCTCGATATCAAAGATCTCGATATCACGGGTTTCATCAATCGTACTAATGTGGTCATTTACTTCAATTAAAATATGGTAGTAACTCACACGAATCTCCAAAGATGGCCTGAACAATGTAGCCAATCACAATAACATGAAATCAGAATAGAGTGTTTTTTATAATACTTATACACTTAAATTAATTAGGGAATTCAAGCTGATCACTTAACGGTTATAAAGCAAGGTCTTGTCTGCAGGTCGCAGCTGGAAGTGTTGCAGATTCTGTTTACCCAGCACCGGATACATCAGTGCTTCCGGGTCATTATGGTGATACAGCCCCAAGGCATGTCCGAGTTCATGTGCCAGAGTCAGACGGAGATCATCTTCTGCATCAAACTGATAGACATGAATTTGATCACCCATAAACACGCCTTTATGAAATTCGCGGGCAGGGAAACGCTGTTGGGCTTGAATGATATTCTGCTGATGGTTTTGCAGACCATGTTGATGCATGGAAACATTCATATTAAAGGAACTTTGCTGTTCCTGAAGGTACTGAAGTTCCCGTTGAAAACTTTCCGATTTGCGCTGTAAAGCCAAAACCTCATATTCAATCTGCTCATGTTCATAACCAGATAAATTTGGCTGACGGCGTCGTTGCTGTAAGGCCTGAAATTCACTATTCATCTGATCTCTTTGCTGGATCAGGCGTTGCTGCTGACTTTCCAGATGCTGATGGGATGCTTCCAGATTTTTGACCTGACGTTGATACTTGGCGTCATCTGCCAGCAACTGTTTTTCGACTTTCTTCAAGGCATCATAGTCTTGCTGGCGTTGATCATAGATCAGGTGAATACTCAGCCTGGCATTTTCATCATAGACCATCAAATCATCACGATTGCTTCCCTGATGCCAGATTTCGATCGCTTCCTTGCTCAGTTGAATGACCTGATCTTTACTTAGTCCAAAGCCTGAATCGACCTGATCAATCCGGAAACGTAAGCGTGTATCGAAAGGATGCGTCAAGCGATCAGCCAGCGAGTTATAGCGCAGTTGAGGATGGGTTTGGGCGTGCATATGTAGATAGGCAGACATGATCAATCCCACTACGAGCAGACAGAGCAGAAGACGCATATTTTTTATTTAAATGTCTATTTTTTAAAAATATAGCTTAATTTTAATGCCTTTCCCATGCTTATTTGCATCATCCTTCAGCTTTTGGATAAAGCCCTAATTCGGCCAAAGCCTGCTGCAAAATTTCAAGGCGGATCGCCGGATCTATACCATTTTGCATCTGCATATTGAGTGAAAATGCCACGATTTCAGCCTGCGGTGTTTCAACCCAGCCGGTGAGCCAGCCGACTTGCGGTTCCACATCCATGCCCCAACCGGATTTGACATATAGTCGATAAGCTTTCCGCTCCTGTAAAAATAACATGGCTTTGACTTGTTGCTGGACTTGAGGATCAAAGGCCAGTTGCTCTCGGGCCAACGCAGAAACAAATTGGACTTCCTGTTTTGGAGTAACTTTCAAAGGGCCTACCAACCAGAAGTTATCGACCTGTTGACCAATCTGCTGATTACCAAATTGGATGCGTTGTACTTCCTGTTGCATCAGTTCAAGGCCAATACGACGTGCCAGTTCCTGATAAACGGGTACAGCAGACGCTTGCATGGCTTGGCCGAGAGTCATGTCTTTTTCCCAAGCTGAAAAACTGCGTTTCTTGCCATCCCATTTAAAAATTTCATTGGTTGTGGCTTTGCCATGTTGCAGGCCAATCAGGGCATTGAGCATTTTAAAGGTAGAGGCAGGAACATATTCGGTACCTGCACGACTTGAATCATTGCCATAGACCTGTATCTGTTGACCACGCTGAATCACTAGAACACCCGCGCTTTGCGCCTGATCAAATAATTGGGCAATGGCTTGAGTCGATTGAGTCGAAGTGCTTTGAGATAGGAGAGATGAAACGGGCAGGCTACACGCTGTCAGGCCCAAGCAACTAAGTAAAGGCAGCAAAATCAGAATTTTCATGGGTTCAGGGTATTTTAATGTTGGATTTAACTTAAACAGCTTTTCCTGAAAATACGATCAAATTTTAGTAATTTTTATTTTATTCTTTTAAGTCGAGACATAAAAAAACCGCGCTTTCGCGCGGTTTTTTCAGTTAAAGCGACAAATTATTTTTTGTCATCTTTCACTTCAGTGAACTCAGCATCTACAACGCCGTCGTCCGCTTTTTGAGATTGACCTTCGCCGCCTTGGAATGCATTCGGGTCAAAACCTTGCGCACCGCCTTGGCCTTGAGCAGCTTCATATGCACGTTGTGTAATTGGCATGATGATATTTTGCAGCGCTTCAGTTTTCGCTTTGATGTCTTCAACGTCATTTTCTTTAGTTGCAGCTTCAAGCTCAGAAACCGCAGTTTCGATTGCAGTTTTTTCGTCTGCAGTCACTTGCTCGCCAAGATCTTTCACTGCTTTTTGTGAAGAAGCAACTAAAGCATCCGCTTCGTTACGAGCTTTTGCAAGCTCTTCAAATTTACGGTCTTCTTCAGCATTCGCTTCAGCATCTTTGATCATTGCTTCGATTTCAGCATCAGACAAACCTGAGTTTGCTTTAATCTGGATCGATTGCTCTTTACCAGTGCTCTTGTCTTTTGCAGATACTTTCAAAATACCATCAGCGTTGATGTCGAAAGATACTTCAATTTGTGGCACACCACGTGGAGCAGGTGGAATGTCGCCTAACTGGAAGTTACCCAACAGTTTGTTTTGCTGCGCCATTTTGCGTTCACCTTGGTAAACTGAAATGTCTACAGCAGGCTGGTTGTCCGCAGCGGTTGAGAACACTTGAGATTTCTTCGCAGGAATCGTGGTGTTTTTCTCGATAATTGCAGTCAACACGCCGCCCATGGTTTCAATACCAAGTGTCAACGGAGTTACGTCAAGTAGAAGTACGTCAGTTTTGTCACCTGAAAGTACCGCACCTTGAATCGCAGCACCCATGGCTACTGCTTCGTCAGGGTTTACGTCTTTACGTGGCTCTTTACCGAAGAATTCTTGAACCTTCTGTTGAACCATTGGCATACGAGACTGACCGCCCACCAGGATTACGTCAGAGATGTCAGAAGTCGAAAGACCCGCATCTTTAAGCGCAATACGGCAAGGCTCAATCGTACGAGCAACCAGGTCAGCAACCAGACCTTCAAGTTTTGCACGTGTTACGTTGATCACTAAGTGTTTAGGACCAGTCGCATCAGCAGTGATGTATGGAAGGTTGATTTCAGTTGCATTTGAAGAAGAAAGCTCGATTTTCGCTTTCTCCGCAGCTTCTTTTAAACGCTGTAACGCCAGTGGATCTTGTTTCAGGTTAAAGTTTTGTTCTTTCTTGAACTCTTCAACCAGGAACTCGATTAACGCGTTATCGAAGTCTTCACCACCTAGGAATGTATCACCGTTAGTCGACAATACTTCAATTTGCTGGTCGCCATCAAGGTCCGCAATTTCAATGATTGAAACGTCGAAAGTACCACCACCCAAGTCATAAACCGCGATTTTACGGTCGCCTTCTTTCTTGTCCATACCGAACGCAAGTGCCGCAGCAGTTGGCTCGTTGATGATACGTTTAACTTCTAAACCTGCAATTTTACCTGCATCTTTAGTTGCTTGACGTTGTGCATCGTTGAAGTAAGCAGGAACAGTAATCACCGCTTCAGTGACTGTTTCGCCCAGGTAATCTTCAGCAGTTTTCTTCATCTTTTTCAAGATTTCAGCAGAAACCTGTTGTGGCGCCAATTTTTTGTCGTTGACATCAACCCAAGCATCACCGTTGTCTGCTTTGATGATTTTGTAAGGAACTAAACCGATATCTTTTTGTACCGCTTGGTCTTCATAACGACGACCGATCAAACGTTTGATCGCGAACAATGTATTTTTCGGATTCGTTACTGCTTGACGCTTTGCAGATTGACCTACCAGAATTTCGCCATCTTTATAGGCAATAATAGATGGAGTGGTACGCGCGCCTTCAGCGTTTTCGATTACTTTAACTTTGTCGCCTTCAAGTACTGCAACACATGAGTTTGTAGTACCTAAGTCAATACCAATGATTTTAGCCATTTGGATGTTTCCTCTAAAATTTTTTTGTGATTTACACTTGTTATCCGATATGAGAGCCGTTCGATTTTTTTCAAGTAAAATTTTTGAAAAATTTCACAAACTCCCGAATTTATTTGGCTTAAGCGCCGACCATCACCATGGCAGGACGCAATAAGCGACTGTTAAGCGTGTAGCCTTTTTGCAAAACAGTCCCAATTTCATTTGCTTTGGCATTTGGATCAATCCCGACTGCCTGATGCAGGTCAGCATTGAAACCGTTGTTGGTATCCACTGCCACAACCCCAAATTTCTCCAAGGTATGCAATAAAGATTTAAGGGTCAGTTCAACACCTTCACGCAATGGTGTTTGCTCTTCACCTGCAGCCACAATGGCACGCTCTAGATTGTCGACTGTTTCTAGAAGCTCTTTAGAGAATTTTTCCAGAACCGTATCTTTATGCTTTTCAGATTCACGCTGAATACGTTCAACACTCTTTTGTGCTTCATAAACTGCATTGGCGGTACGGGCTTTTTCTAACTTTAAATCACCTTCAAGCTGCGCAATCTGCTCTTGTAAAGACTCAACGGAAACTTCAGCCTGCTCGGTTTCAGCTTGAGTTTGCGCTGTATCTTGTTCCGCTTGCTCTTGCTCAAGTTGTTGAGCTTGCTCGTTTTGCTCAGTCGCCATTGATTTACTCCGTTTAAATGGGTTCTTAAACATGTACAGTCCTTAGGCCTCAGTGTTCACTGCGTTTATGCTGAACTGCCATGGTTGTGAAGTTCTTGATTACCTAAAGAAATCGGGGCAGGGTGTAAAAATTCAAGCGTCGACCCAGATTAAATTTAAGATTTATACAAAATACTGAATCCAGGGGATAGCAGAACAAGCTATTCAGAACACAACAGCAGGATAGGATGAGAATAAAATACACGGACATCAGCAGCGATGAATCCGAATTTTTAACTGAATAGATTTAATTTTCGGCTAAATCCAAAAATTAATTATTTGAAAATCAATGTAAAAAATGAGTAATCGTATTTTTGAATCGAATTAATAATTTTAATCCGTTTTAAGTATGGGTAAAAAAATTGCATCATACTTCTATTAACAGCGACCTTGTTCAGAGGAGAGAGCCGAACCGGGTTGCTGTTGCCCTATTTTAAAGTTGCTTTTTTCAAGCTGAGTATCCCCAAAACTCAGCTTTTTTTTGCCTGTTTATTTATTAGACATAAAAACGATTAATATCTAAGCAATAAAGTCTTTCACAATAGATGAACTTTTGATTAATATTTATTCTAGATTCTATCGCTGTAGTTTCTTCTTATTTTGAAATGTGTTTTCGTGGCTTATCCTGTTCTCTAGATAAGCCTTTTTTTGTCCAGAATTTACCTTTTTTGAATTTGTTGGAATCAGTCGTCTCTATTTTAGCGGTTTGTAAGATAAAACTTACAGCTTGGATAGTGAATGTCCGCTTCATGAGAGCAAGTTGATTCGATAGGATAATTTATATAGAGAATAGGATGTTCTGGTTGAATTGCTGAGAAGCATAAGCGAAGTGGAAGTTCGTTTAACATAACCCTCTGCAAAGGCCCTAAAGAAATTTTCTTTAGGGCCTTTGTCTATCTGGCAGCTATCTTTTTCCATTTAAAAAGCCCAGTCTGGGCTTTTAATACAGAAAATGATTCAAGTCTTAATCGCGACGATCGCGTGAACGTTGTTCTTGATGACGTCGGTTGTCATTCCAGCGTTGATTAGAACGATTTTGCTGGACTTTTTTACTGCGTTGATCTGTTACACGTTTACGCTCCAGATCCTGACGACGTTTACGTTCTGCCTCTGCCTGTTTTTGCCGTTGCGTCATGATATTTTTACGTTGCTGTTCATGGCGCTGTCGTTCCAGTTGGCTTTTACGTCGATCCAGCTCTAACTGTCTTTTACGATCCTGCTCCCAATTGCGATGTTGTAATTCCTGTTTACGTCGATCCAGTTCAATGCGTTTGCGTTGCTGTTCATATTCCCAACGTTGCCGCTCATAGCGACGATCTTGTTCATAACGCTGGTCCAGTTCATAGCGACGGTCATAACGCTGATCATAGCGGCCATCATAATAGCCACCATCTTCAGGAAATGCGACGCAGCCTACAGCTAAAAATGCAGTCGCCAAAGACAGAGCTATAATTTTGCTAGCCATAGGCATCCTCCCGATTTGTAATAAAAAATATACTTAAGCTCGCAAAAGTACGTCAAAAATAACCTTTAAACGGTCAATGACATCTTTTATAAATGAGGGTAACGTATCGAGTAGAAGCTATATGTATATTGATATTAAGACTTATATAAGAATATGGTCACTGAAACGCTAATCGTGTAGAAACTATGAAGAATTAAGAGAATAAGGACTAAAAATAATGACTGTGAATCCTCCGGTTCTGAAAAGTGTGATGGAAAAGGGACAAGGGACGGCAGCGCGTATGCTGGACCGCTTACCTGGCATTGCACAGGAAGCATTAGTTAAGGCTCTGGATTATCCTCATGTTTATCCTGATTTAGATCCATTGGTTAAATGCCTGATGGCCATCCAGATAAAACAGGGGCATAGCAGTTTTATCAGTGAGGATCTGGCTCATTCGCGCACATTGTTTGATGCACGCATGAAAGCGATCGCGGCTAAACCAACTACTGTCAAAGTCATCGAAGAGCTGCGCCTGCCTTTGCAAAGTGGCAGCATCTTTGCCCGGCATTATCATCCAGCTCCACAAAAGAAGTTGCCGATGGTGATTTTTTATCATGGCGGTGCATTTATGGTGGGCGGTCTGGACAGCCATGATGAATTCTGTCGCTTGCTGGCAGTACATGCCAAAGTGCAGGTGCTAAGCGTGGCTTATCCGCTGACGCCAGAATTTAGCCCCTTGCAGATGGTACAGGTTTGTGAAGATGCCTTGGCTTGGGCACATCAGCATAGTAAGCAACTAAAAATCTATAAAAATCGTATTGCCGTAGCAGGGGACAGTGCGGGCGGAAATCTGGCTACTGTGGTGGCACAGCGCAGTGCAGGTAAATCTTATGCCGCACGAGCACAGCTTTTGCTTTATCCGGCGGTCGACTTTAAAAGTCGCCATCCTTCTTTTTATGCCTATAAAGATGGACTGGTACTTTCGGAACAGGATATTGATCTGGTGACCTTAATGTATGCCCAAACCCATCAGATTGAAATGGATGATCCGCTGATTTCACCCACCTATGGTGAATTGCAAAACTTGCCGCCAAGTTATGTGATTACTGCACGTCATGATGTCCTGCATGATGAAGGTTCAATCTATGCACATAAACTACGTCAGAATGGCGTGAGTGTTCATTATCATGAATATACCGATCAGGCACATGGTTTTATTAACCTGACGCCGATCTCCCGCCGTGCCAAAAAATATGTGATTGAGATCAGCAAAAATTTCCGCAAATTTTGGGACAAAAATAGTTAAATCGAAAGTATAAATAAAAAAAGGTGTTTCTCATGAAACACCTTTTTGTATAGATAAGTTTTTATCAGTTCTTATACTTTGCTACTGATCTGCGCTTCAGGAAAGATCAAATTGAATTTGGGGACATAAAAGCTTTGCAGCAATTTGGCTTTGGAAAAGTCTGGAAATATATTCTCGGCATCTTGCCACTCTACTTGCGAGAGTTTGGAGAAGTGACCGCGGAACTGTGGACTAAACTGAAAACGCTGCCCTTTCCAAGCTTGCTGAATCTTCAGCATAGACGCTGGAATATGATGACTATTAATGTAGAACTGGCGTGCAGATTTGGTTTTCTTCAGCCGAATCGTCATATGCTGGTTTTGATGCTGAATCTGACACAGCACTTCCTGATCCTTTTCCTGCCATTCAAATTGCGCATGTTCTTTGGGAATGCCCCATAAATGCTGACCGTGTACCACAGACTCATGGGTAGACACATAAATTTTAGGAATCGAACTGAGGCGCCGTTTACTAATTAAAGGATGATCCAGAATCAGTAACTCATCATAAGGGCCAATCGGCGAAGCGTGATAACGCACCAATAAGACTTGGACCATACGACCTAGCGGAGAAGGGGCGATCCGGAACTGTTTCGCTTGCTCAATAAAGCTGGGGGTCAGCCAATAATTCAGAATAAAACCCTCACCCTGCAAACGCCAAGGTGGAAACTGGTGGATATTTTGCTCCTGTAATAATGCATGCTTCATTCTTATTCTCTTGTCTTTAGTCGGCAGGTCACTGCATTATGAGTTATAAAAGATTAATATATAGTCATTCACAACCATTACTTCTAAGTAGATGAGTTAATAAATGTTAAAGAAATCATTATGTGTCATCGCACTTGCTGCGGTCAGTCTGCCAAGCTTTGCTGCCAATACGATTATTGAGATGAAGACTTCATCTGGAAATATTGAAATTGAACTTTTCAATGACAAAGCCCCAATCTCGGCAAAGAACTTCGAAAGCTATGTAAAGAGCAACTTCTATAAGGACACGATTTTTCACCGTGTCATTCCCGGCTTTATGGTGCAGGGCGGTGGCTTTGATGTAAACATGCAGGAAAAAGCCAATACAAAAGCACCCATTAAAAACGAATCGTCGAATGGTCTGCAAAATAAACGCGGTACTTTAGCCATGGCCCGTACCAATCAGCCGGATTCTGCCCGAGCACAATTCTTTGTAAACCTGGTCGATAATGATTTCCTGGATCGTTCTGCTAGAAATGCCGGCTATGCGGTATTTGGTAAGGTCACTAAAGGCATGGATATCGTCGATCAGATTGCCAAAGTACCGACCCGAAACTATGGAATGCATCAAAATGTGCCGGTGAACCCTGTAAAAATCACCAGTGTGACGATTAAAGCACCAGTCGTAAAAAATTAGGCATAGAATAAAGCAGAAATATTTAATTTATATTTCTGTTTTAAAAATATGTACTTATGTAATGAATTGTATGGAATTGAATCAATTTGGTGCATAAAAATAAAACACTCGTGATTCCTGTGCGTTAAAAGCGCTTGCACGTGTAAGAAATTGCCCTATAATGAGCACATACCGACGAGATAGACGGAAACGAACGAAGCAGAATGGCGGAGTTGTTGAGTTTATCGAAGTCCAGCTTCTGGCACTGACGAGGTGTTGGAAAGATCATTAAGAGATTATGAAGAACAACTTGTGTGGATTTTTACTGGTTGATTGATCGAGATTATTTTCATTGATTGATGGTAGAAATTACTCGAAGTTTATTTGAGAAATATTTGTCAGAAAA
>NZ_VPDG01000019.1:0-48506 GCF_013417805.1 Acinetobacter sp. YH12226
AGCGGATCATCAGGGCCACATTAGGATTCAAATCTATGAAGACGGCTTATGCCACAATTAAAGGTATTGAAGTCATGCGTGCACTACGTAAAGGACAAGCATCGTCATTTTATTATGGTCAGCCTCAAGGTGAAGTGTGTCTAATCAACAGGGTTTTCGGTCTCTAAGCACTTTTAAAAAGGAACTTCATCGACTCAAATCTCTATTTGCAACAGTGCCCTCTGGATTCAGTTACTTTTTCAGAAACATCCCTGGTCTGATGCAATTCGGGTAAAGGGATTTTTTCATCCTTCATTTCTCTAGCGGGTTCTTGTACTTTTTCTTGAGATTCTGCCGACATTTTCGCGTGAGGTTCAGAAGATTTTTTAGTCATGAGATTTAAGCCTCTCGAGTTGCTTGAAATAATGATTATCTCAATATTTTACAATAGTGAGGTAATGTCCTGCCCACAATAGTCAGCCCAGAATAGAAAGCAATCAAGAATGACTATAAATATGATAATTCTCTCTTTTGAGTCTTTCATTAATCTCTTGGTTCAGCAGTACAGTTCATTGCTTTTTGTTTAATGATCACGGACTAGAAAAAATACTGCCTCTTTTAAAGAGGCAGTATTATGCTTTTACAACATGGTGTTTAACTTGAGAAACTGAATTTAAAACAATCTACTGTAACTCTTCCAGACAGATATGAAATTAATCCACCCCTAACCCTTTAAACACCGCATCCACCGGATCTGCATAAAAGCTGGTCTGGAACTTGGTAAACAGTTCCACAGGAATCGTTGGGATATCTGCCGCACTACTCATTGGTAAAGCAACCTTCTTGGCACCCGCATCAAAAGCAACTTGCAGACATTCGGCAATACTTTCCACCGGTGTCACTGAACCACCCAAGCTCATATCACCCAGTACCACCATCTGACTTTGTACCGATCGTCCTAACAGGCCTGAAGCGAAAGCCACTAAACTTGGCAAGGCAAGATGGCTGAGCGGCCCGGTATTCTGTAACTCCACCACATGTAAGTGGAAGTCATGTTCCAGCACCTTACTACCCCCCGAGATCCGGGATGCATTGGCCTTGAAGTAGTCAAAAGCAATCTTGACCTGTTCTTTGGCACTACTTGAATTCCATAAGCCAGATGTCGCCAACTTTCCTGAACCTTTAGTGACTTGAAGTTCTAAGCGGTATAAGCCTGGCATGCCCTTATTACTAAGGCCAATGGTATACAGGAAGCCTGGTTTAGCAGGACCTTCGGGAATAAGTCCACCTCCACCCTGCTCTTTTACCGAAACAAAATGCTCTTCTAGGGTGTCATTGTCGATATAGCTAAAATGCACATCATAGAATTCCATCCCTCCAATTTTCTTCAGCTGTTCTTTGACCCGACGGCGCACCTGCAGTGCATATTCCAGACACTGGCGTACATTTTCTTTATCAAATTGACCATGTGGATAGAGCAACTTCATCAAACCAGATACAGTTTTACGAACGGCGATCACATCACGCTGATTCAGGTTGTTTCCTAACTTAAAGTACTTCTCAATAGAATCCGCAAAGCTACGTTTACGCATTTCTCGGAAGAATTCAGCAAGGTAGTCAACGATTAATCCATAACGGTTGGTGAAGAACTCCGGGCGCATCTTCGGAATTTCCCAACCTGGGATATACGCATGAAAACGATCAAAGAATGCTGCATCGATCATGGCTTCAGGGAAAGGTGCCAAGAGATGACTGGTTTTTACCAAGGATTCCACACTTTGGTTGATATTACCCACAAAAACCATTGATGCTGAGGCTTCCATTTGTTCCCGGCCACGGGCAAAAGATCCAGAGGCCATGTAGTCTTTCATGATCTGCACGCCATCTTTGTCCTTAAAGGAAATACCGGCGACTTCATCAAAAGCTACCACATCCCATAAGCCCACCAGACCAATACGGCGGCTACTCATGTTATAGAACAGGTTGGCGACAGTCGTTTGCCCACCGGAGACTAAAATACTATTCGGTGAACACTCTTTGTAAATATGGCTTTTCCCGGTACCGCGTGGTCCCAGTTCACAGACGTTATAGTTATTTTCAACGAATGGAACCATACGCGCTAATAGGTGCCATTGCACGTCCTCTTTTAACGAAGCCGGTTCCATGCCGATCGAACGGATTAAACTCTCGCGCCACTGATCAGTGCTTAATGCTGCTCTGCCACTGAAGAGTTCATCCATATTCATATTCGGCATTTGAATCGGCTTGAGTAAACTCACCCCAAATGGAGAACTAGTCTGTCCTTCTTCAAAATAATAACTGAGCGTAGCAATGACCCAGATACCACCAACAAGTAATTTTTCATACTCTTTGACGATGCCTGCCGAGATTTCGGCATCTTTGATGCCCAGATTACTAAATGATGCTTCGTATTTGTCCTTACGCTCATTCAGCTTTACGGTCACCCGATCAATGACCTTATAACTACCCCGTTCACGAACCAGGGATTTCACCTTCTCAGCTTCATCAGGTCGTACATAGTTCTCTGCCAGCACGGTCTTTACGTTACGTAGTCCCTGTTCAATGATCTCTGGATCATCCGAGGCACAGTACATCCCTAGCAGGTATTCGAGTACATAGACCGGGACATTGGCCCCTTCTTTGATCAGTTTAGTCAGATCCTTACGTACCACCCGCCCAGCAAAGTGTTCATTCAGCAGCTGATCCAGTTCTTTATCGTTAGCAGATTCCATGTAGGCTACGCTCTATCGTTAATTCGTTATCAGAAGAAGTCATCGGTAAATGCTAGATCAATGGTGACCTTATAGCGTTGCATCTCGATATTCAGGTCTTTGTCCTTCAGTACCAGGAAGTAATCTTTCTTACGGTCAAAATCAGTGCCAGACAATGACAATCTGACCTGTTTGACCCGATCGGCAACAGAGTCGGTACTGCTATCAAAAGTCAAAGTTTCTTCACTGGAAACTTTGAGATCCCCATCATAAATGGCAATGGATAAAGTCACTGGCATGACCAGCTCACTGACAGCTTCAGTTTGCATCAAATCAAACTTCTGGATGTTATTGACCATCTTCAGCGTGGATTTGGTAGAAATGACCTCAACTTTACGCTTGGTCCGCTGTCCAGCCTTTTCACCACGTAGCTGTTTTACCGTTAGTACAGGCACTACGATTTCCTGAGGCATGATGCCGCCATGCACAAAACGTGAGCCTCCTACAAAATGGAAACGGTTCGCCCCTTTTGGAATCCAAAAATCAGTCGCAGATAATGTGCCTGCCGTAGCTTGGGTTGAGCCTTTCCAGGCTTCCTTGCTCTCTGGTAAACCATGCCCAATCACATAGCGTTTTTTGCTCTTCAATGTATTGGTAGGTTTTTCAGTCAAGCTTGAACGATCCGCAGATTCCAGTTTACTTTGCTGGAACAAGAAGCCATGGTCGGCTGTAATCAACAGGGTAGAAATATTGAAGTGCATTAAGATTTTGCGGCTAAGTTCGGTCAGCTCTTCAATGGCATGTTCTACCGCCATAAAGGTTTCTGATTCTGTCGAGGCGCTGTCACCGCGTGCATCAATCACGTTGTGATAAACGTAAATCAACTCATGGTCTTTCAGTGCTTCACGACCTTCATCACGCGACCAGCCTTTTACCATTTCAGCGGTCACGGCCAGACCATTATAGGCCGCCAGAATTTTTGATCGTGCTGCAGTCCCTTTGCTGGACTGCCCATCCACCCATACATCATCCCCTGCGGCCTCTTTGTACTCCAAAGTCTGATGCGGCAATAACGAGGCCATGCCCAGTGTGGTGTAACTTGGGACAACGCCCAGCTGTGAAGACAAGGTCGCTTCGGAATAACGCTTTTCATTGATACGATCACGCAGCTCTACCGCAGCTTCATAGCGGAAAGCATCACTGATAATTACCACAATACGGCGTTTCGTTGCAGAACTGAGTAAGGGTCTGACGTGAGTATCGTAGAAGTTCTGCTGATTTGGGATATCTGCCACTTTCCAGACATTCAAGCGTTGCTCAGCTTCAACCCGCTCTCCCCAGTTTCGTGCCAAGTGGTCAATAAACCAGTAGGAATAGCAATTTTCGACTTCTTCATCGAGTTTTTTCAGGATATCGACATGAGCGCGTTGAGAAGCAGCACTGTAGTGGCGATAGGCCATATCAAAGCGATACAACTCCTGCTCGTAGGCTTTATACAAGGCTTCGCTGGAGTCGAAATAGAACCCAGAATCAAACTGCTGTCGCAGACTGAACAGCTCAATCGCTGCCTGCAACGCTGTATAGACGGTACGGTATTTACGGCGGGTTGCATCGTCCTTATGTTTGGAAGCCCAATAGCCATCCAGACGGGTAGAAATAATCGTTCTGAAATGTTCCAGTTCAGCTTTGGCTGCTGCAGGGATATGACTGGCCAAATCAACAATGATCTTTTGTTCAATCACTTCAAAGGTCATGACATCGAGCAGCTGCTCCAGATCAAAAGCCCCGACCTTTTCTTGGATCCGCAGTGCATTGGCCACGCTCTGGGAAAGCTTATCAAAGGTTGGGTAGTATTTGGAACTGTCTCTCCAGCGTGACAAGAAGGCTCTAGCCGTCGCACGTGAACTGACAGATGACATCACCAGTTCTTGAGCCCATAGCGGTATATCGCCCAGGCTTTCACAAAAACCTGTGCTCATCAAACGGATAAAGAACGTACCGAGCTTGAATGGTGCTTCCCCATTCAATTCTTCAACCGATGCTGGATAACCAATTTCCGCCTGTAATGCGGTGACTAAAGCTGGCACCAGTTGGAATTTTTCCAGTTCAGCAAAGGAGTCTGGATTGACTTCCAGAGCCAGGTTCTGCTGTACCATTTCATCTGCCAACGCCAAGACAATATGCATCAGCTCGGCACTGTCAGCCTTGACCACAGCTGCAATCATGGCCATATCCAGATCCTGTGCATCTGCATCAGGCTGGATATAGCGTTTTAAGGTGCTCAGACGCGCTTTGGCTTTGAGGAACTCTTCACGTTTGGCCAGATGTTCTCTTAGACTCTGCTGCTGTAAACCCAGCTCATTAAAAATAATCGAGAAACGATCGGCATAGAAGCTGCGGGAATACAGCTTGATGTCCAGTAACCAGTCTTTTTCGGTTTCAGGCTCAGCACTGGGGAAATACAGCAAGTATTTACCCTGCTGATCCTCAAGTTCCAGTTTAAGCTTAATCGCAAGGCTGGATTCTTCTGCCATATTCAGAATCTGGACATCATTTAGCTCTAGGGCTTTGATTTCTTCAGTAAATGACTGTTCTGCATCATACCAAAAGACAATTCGGTGCTGTTCAGTATAAAAGGCTTGTTCCAGGCCTTGCTGAAGTTGATTTAAGTTCATGCAAACACCTCTGCATGATCTCGTTCGCAAGAAAAGCTATTCATCACTTCTCCCCCGTAATCGCTTTGACTTCAGCCAACAAGTCCCCAAACTTGCCGTAGTTCACTTTCACCCCATCATCTAGATCCAGCGAAATACGCTGATCGGCGTAATGACGCAGTTTTTCTTCAAAGCTACTCAGTTCAGCCTGTTGCTTATGCAAGTTTTGTAGTTCTTTTTCTTTACGTTTGATTTCAGCAGCAGAATCACTGTTTTCGATTTCACTTTGCAAAGAGTTAACCATCGCTGTCATTTTTGAAATCAGTGGCATCACATATTCAGTACGCATACGTGCCAAAGTGCTTTCGTTATAGCGGTGCAAGTACACTAACGCCTGGAAAGCCCCTTGCTTCCCACTGCTAAATAACCAATAGATTGGACGCTTTTTATAGGTCTGCATGTGATCTTTATAGAACTTACTCGCCAAATAACGGCGAATGGTGTCTTCAGCGGTTTCACTGGCTTTTTTATCCAAGCTTTCTGCCAGCCACAGCATATTGGCATCTAGTGTGTCTTTACCCCACACCGCAGTTAAGAACTCTTGAATACGGCGCGTTGCATCATCTTCAAACCAGTGCATTTCGGTCAATGGAATAATGCCGTCTGCATCGGCTGGGAATTTTTGATAACGGCTGGCATCAAAGTCTTGGTTGCCTGCATGGGCATAGATCAGACCTGGTTCGTCCAGGCTATAACGTCCCATCATGCAGCCAAGTGCATAAGACACTAAACGTTGGCTGTCTTTTTCACGATCGGCACGGGTTAAAGTGATTTGCTCGTCCGGTACGTCTGGCGTCAGTTCATCCTGCAAACCGTAAGCGTCAATAAATAGCTTGTTGTTTTCTTCTTCCAGACGTTTCATTTCAGCGACGGCGTCAGCATTTTGCTGTTGCCATGTATTAAAGGCTTGTTCTAGATTTGGTTGCCCCGTACGGATAATTGGGTTTTCAGTGAAGTCCCAAGAGGTTTCGTAAGAATCCCAGTCGGTTTTGGCTATCCCTATGCAATTTTTTCCGAAGTCACTATCCTTTACATTGATATAAGGAAGCAGCTCGACATTGCCTACCTGAAAATTAAGTGTTGGGTTCAATACTTTCATTAAATCTGGGGCAATATGTGAACATAAAAAGCCCGCAAGGTTACTAAATATATTTTCTTTTTGAGGAAATAAAGAAGATCCGCCCACATCAAAAATAAATCCTTTTGGGTAATACCTAACACCGAAATAAGATGAACTTACAAATGACCAGCCAACAGATGGTTTGAAATAATAAGAAGGGTTGCGGATGACTGATTTAGGAATGAAATCAAATAATTCTTTTCCATCATTTTCCCAATTTATTAGATACTCTTGATTTCCGTACCACTTACGGAACTCGCCCCCTTTATTATAAGGAAACCATTTTTTTGCTGAAAATTGGGCTTGTTCTCGGTTTTCCATTCCAAAGCCAACTTTTTGGATATCTACTTCCTGCCAAAAGCGTAAAAAGCGGTTATTATCCGCTGTCGCAAGTCCCTGACGTGCATCGGCGACTTCGCTAATTGATGGGTTATTAACAAAAATCTCCCTTACCTTTTCACTCACCCAATACGCTACAGGGCTACCGGGAATTTTTTTAAAATCCTCTTGGACTCTATCAAAAATGATCTGAGAGGTTCTTCTTAAGAAAACTTTATCTTTATCCGCTGCTTGTGGTGCATTATTAAGATTGACATAAGTACCTTTAAACGATTTTATTTTTGTCTTTAAAATTGTAAAGCAACATGCCTGAGCTACTTTAGAGTTAATTTCTGGAAAGCTGTTATATCCAATTTGAATCAGTGCAAAAATACTTCGATTCTGTAGCAACTTTTCGCGCATTGCCTCATAAGAGGACAAGAACATCCAGCTTTGCATAGTGACCATACTGTTGAAGCCACTGTCCTTACACCAAGCAAAACCACGTTCAATAAACATGGCAAATAGGTCTGACTTGCTATCAGGGAATTTCTTTTTAGAAAAATCTTTCAGTGCTGTATTCATTCCCTTCCCGCCCATATACGGCGGGTTTGCAATTACTGCATCATATTGTTTAACTAGTAATTTCGCTTGCTGGACTAGAGGTAACAATTCTTGTGCCGACTGCTGTGCAAAAATATCGCCTGACTCTGATGCTGTATTCAGCTTGGTTTCTAACTCAGGCAGTTTCTTCGCGAATGCTTCAGGGATTTGAATCAAAGAACCAAAGGTCGAAGCGTGTTCAAATAGATTTAGCAGTTCTTTTAAATCCGCCTGCGCAATACCGGTACTTGCCAAGTCCTGACTGAATGCTTGCAGTCGTTCTGACTGACTATCCTGTAACGCAATAATATTCAGCTTCGGTGGATTGCTAAATAAACGGCGGTCATCTTCACGCGCTTTCATCAGCAGCGCAAAACTGGCTAACTGTGCCGCACGGGTATCAATATCAATCCCGTACAGGTTGTTTTCCAGAATCAAACGTGGAATATCACGGCTGCGGTAACCACGTTCCAAATAAATGGCTTTTAAGCAATCGTAGGCTTCCACCAGAATATGCCCCGAACCACAAGCCGGATCGAGTACCGTAATGCTTTCAGGGTTTAAAGTATCGCCATCTTCACTAATGCGTACATCAATCAGCTGTTTCAGCTGGGCATTGACTTCATCACTTTGCTCAGCCGGCTGAATATAGTATTCCCACTCACTGGCCAGGGTACTTTCCGGCTGTGCCATCATCCATAGACGACCAACACTGTTTTGCACCAGATATTTCACAATCCAGTTTGGGGTGAATAACTGTGTCGCGGCAGGAATGTCCTCACTCTTGACGACTTTACCAATCACCTGATCTTTCTTTTCAGAAATATAGAACTGATACAGCCAGCCAATAATCTGCACATCCGACCAGTCTTCTTCCGGAATGCTGCTGACCAGATCACGGATCAACGAATCGGTTTTGGTCAGGTTATCCGGTAACAGTAGTTCAGACTCATCAGAAACCTGTTCAAACAAGAGTGGCATGACCTGATTCAACGCATGACACTGAGCCAGTAACAGTTCCCGATACAGCTCTTCGTCTTTATTGCCATCCAGCTTCAGTTCAGCCACACGGCTGGCATCTAAACCTGGTAGGTCAATATCCAGACATTCTTCCAAAATCTGTGGCAAGCCTGCACTACCATCGGCACTACTGAGTACACGACGGCCATGATCCAGTAAGCCTTTGCATTCCATGTAGCGAATCGCACAGAGACGGTTAAACCAGCTGTAAGCGATATAATCAATCGTCTGCTCAAAACTGCTGGTTTGAATGCGCTTGATCAGCTTCTCACGAGTTTTCATGACGGATAGCGGAAAAACCTGATCGCCAATCAGCAGCAAGTCGCCTTTCTGTTCAGCCGGTAAAATGCTGTCTGCGGTGATGCCATACTTGGCGGCCTGCTTGCGCATCGCTGCGATAAAATCGTTACGTGCTTGCGGTGCGTATTTTTTAATATTACTGGTATTCATGTTAAAACCTTTAATTAATGACTGATGCCGATATCCCTAACCCAAGTTAGCGAATACGCACACGCTTTTTATCACCCACAATTTTTTTCAATTCAGCTTTGAGTGCGTCTACAAACTGATCTACTGACTCTTCTGTTTCCAGATAGACACTACTTGAGCTTTTGCTGTAAATGCTGGCGACATCGACTTCGACAACAGGTTTCGGTGGCACTACGGCTGTCACAGGCTGTACCGGACTCGCAGCAGGTTCTGATGTTGCTGGGCTGGAGATGGTTGCAGTGTTGGTTATACTCTCTGCTTTGCTCTGAGCCAGTTGTGCAGCTTTAGCCTGACGCTGAATTTCAGCCTGAACCTCTCGTTCCAGCTCATACAAGGCTTCATCAAAACGCTCCACGGCGGTTTGGGTTTGCAGCATATAGATGGTGGATAGGCTAGTTTCCTCTTCAATATCCGCTTTGAGCAATTGCAGTGGGCGTAATAGCTTGTTACTCAGCTCAGCGGTGGCAATACCACTGTTTTTAATCTCGGCTTCCAGCTGCTTGATTTTGTCATCAATGTGTTCTATCGCCTGATTGCGCTTCTCAGTCAGCAATTGCTCATTGACGCTTTCCACTGTACGAACCAAATCAGCGACTTTATTTAACAGGCCGTAGGGCGATTCGAGGGTCGAAATACGGTGTAATTCGGAGAGGGCTTTTTTTGCCACCTCATCACTGCCCAGCGCCTGTTTGTTTTTCTCAAAATGACGTAAGGCCTGTTGCAGTTGTTGCCAGCTTGGCATCTGGTTGCTGAAGAATTCATGAATGTCACGATAATCTTCTTCCAGATCCAGATAGTCGTCCCTGTTCTCAACCACCGCTTTAAAGAAATCGAAGCTGTCGCTATTCGCCAGCAGACGTTCCAAAGTCAGAATCGACTTTTCAATCACTTTCTTGCCCGGGAACTGCCCGACATCAGTTTTACTCTTATACGACTTAAAGTTGGCTAACCAATTTTTAAAGTTTTTGGTATAAAATTCAAATAGCTCTTTCTCTGTCGCTGGTCCCATGGCCGAGAACAGTTCTTGGGTGAGTTGGCGTGCCTGTTTCAACACCTGATCATCAGTCTGGCGTTTTTTAATGATCGACACATCACGGCGACGACGGCTGTTTTGTAAAGGCTCAAAGGCATCTTTTAACTGTAAGCTGCCACCATTTAACTGTAGAGAAATCCGCCCCATCGCAGCCAGCTGACCTACCAACAGTAAAATCTCAGCATCTGGCCAACCATAAGGGCGTTTGGCAAAACGATCGACCACATCCGAGACCAGAATACGCTCTGTACCAGTGGCCCGTAGTGCAATGTACTGCTCTACTTCCTGTAGGGCTTTCGGATTACTCTGCCCGCCATCCAGAGACAATCCGAGCTGCGCCATATCATCGACAGTCAAGACGGCGTTCAGTTCACGCCAGGCATCCTGCTGATAGACCTGCAAATAGCTCAGTTTAGTATAAGTGTTTTCCAGCAAATAACGACAAGCCTCATCCAGCTTGGTGGTTGGACTTGAAGATGAAAGTTGTAGATGTTGACCCAAGGCATAACTTTCCGCGTCCAGCAACATTTCTTCGACCCGGACACGCAGGCGTTTTTTACGTTCTTGGTTCTCACGGCCACGGTCTGCAAGGATACGGCTGATATCGGACTGAGTGCCATCATCATTTAACCGAATAAATTTATTGGTTTTTAGCCAGGTGCGCAGTTCATTAAAGAATTGCTTATCGTCTGCCAGTTTAAACAGCACTTGTCCTTCGGCCTGAGTACTTTTACCAATACAGTAAGCTTCAGTGTAGAGGTTGTATTCCGTATCCAGTGGAGAAATGATTTCGACTTTCAAATCACTCTCATACTTGCCATCCAAGCTATGGCTATCCAGAAAACGTCCAATCTGATAGTCCATCTTGTTGGCTTGATGGCGGTATTTGTTCTGATCGCGCAGTAAATCTTTAAAGATCAGATTGGCTAACTCTTTATTTTCTTCTGAAGCTGCTAAGTCTGTGGCTTTAATTTTTCGGGTGATATCGCGTTCTTCATTGGTCAGGAACAGGAACTCATCACCATTCCTAGTAATCAGGCTCTCTTTTTCCAGACGCAGTAGGCTTTCTTCAATCCGCTTGCGTAATGCCAGCTTATCTTCATCAATTTTCTCAATCGACAAAGTCACCAGGTTATCCAAGGTACCTTTGATGATATCGACATAGCGGATCATGAACAGGGTACGCAGCATCTGCACATCAAAACCATCCAGAGTTTTATTCTGCCCTGCCTGGTCGATGGTACGTTTAACCGCTGTATCCAGGAAGCCTTCCACTGAAGTATAGAAGCGGTGGAAAGGAACCAGTGCCCCGACTTCATCTGTGGCAATCGCATTCGCGGCCATCTGGAAGGCATCCAGCATAGATCGCTCACCATAGGCCAGGTGTGCGCCGGTCGCACCAACTTTACGGATTTCTTCAAAAACTTTTTGCACAAGCTGGAAATGGTACGGCGCAAAAGGATAGTTATGGATAAAGCTGTCTGGCCCCTCATAGTTCTTGAGTGTTGGGCCTGAACGGTCAAAGGTAATCTGATTTTTGAGAATATCACCCTTTTGCTCAAACACTGATCTGAGCAGTGCTTCAGCTTCCGGGGTTTTACGTAATAAACGTTTCTGGATGACTTCATCGGTATTGGAACTGGACAGCGATAACCGGGTTTTAAAACGTCCAGCAATCTTGGAGAAGTCATTGGCTTTGGAAGAAGACATCTCACCTAAAACAGCATCGATGTCTGCCTGTGAGGTGACGATAATCCAAGCGCGGCCTTTACAGATCGTACCCAGGTTTTCAGTAATGGTTTGCAATGTCAGCATCAAGCGGGTATCGCTGCCAATAAACTGCCCCACTTCATCGACCAAGAACAACATGCGTTGCTGGGGTCCTTTGCTGTCCAGGTATTCTTTCACCCACTGACAGAAGTTTTCCACCGAAACACTAAAGGTCTGCTCAGAATCCTCAAACCACTTGTGTGCAGCTTCAGCAGATAAGTTGAGGGCTTGGGAAATCGCGGTTTCAACATCATCCTGATAGAACTGATAGCCGTCACGCTCCTCTAGCCAGGACATGCCGCTAGATTCCTCAAACGCCTGTTTAAAGCGTTCGTAGACACCTTTCTGGCTCAGGTGACGTTCCATATGGGCAATATGTGGATGGTCAGCACTAAAACCCTGATACTCGTTAAACACACGTAAAAACACATTCAGAATCGGATTGCCATCATCATTGGAGCTGGCTTTACTGTCGATGTTAAATAGGATGACATCGGCATGATGGCTGACGGCCTTGCCAATATCCGCACGGATAAACGCATCACGAATTTTGCTTTCATCAAAGAATTCTGCGGCGCTACGCTCGTTACCTTGCGCATCACGTGCCACTTTATTGGCCAGAATATACGACAAGGTTTTCAGGAAATGTGATTTACCTGAGCCAAAGAAGCCTGAAATCCACACGCCGACTCGGTTAGCAATCGAAGGATCGCTTAGGTCTGTACCATAAGACTGGAAAAAGTCCCGAAAATGCTTTTCCAGCTCATTGGTGACCACGTATTCATCGAGTTCCTGATATACCGTGGTATTGTCATTCTGGTCTGCCTTGACCACCCCGTTTATCGCACGATCTAATGGCTTGTAAAAAAGTTCTTTAATGTTCATCTCAATCCATTCCCCCGAATTCTTATTTCTATTTGCCGTGTTTAAGGCACTAATCTGAATGCTCTGTAGTAATTGTTGCTTGGAATTTTTCCAAATAAACTCATCGCTTGACCGTCGTAATAGCCCGGGTAAAACAGCACCACTGGCTTATGCCCCAGTAACGAATGCAAACTGTTCAATAAGTGATGGGCACGTAACAGTGGCCAAACCGACCCTACCCCAGTCATCAACACAATATCTTGCGCATTGGTGGCATATTTACTCACCAGATAAGGCGCGAACTTATCCATATGCAGTGGGCCCTTTAAGGCTTTGAGCAGCGCTTCATCGCCTTTGGCTTTTTGCATTTGAATGGCTTTATCGATGAAGTTACGCTCAGCCAGATAATCCACCACGGCTTGCAGCAGGTTGATATTCACCACCTTCAGCTGACTGTGTTTTTTCTCCAGCATCCCGTCTAGAAAATGCAGATATTCGCGCACCTTCAACTCATCTTCAGGTGCATAATCAAAAATCCAGAAGCCAATTTCATTGCCCAGTCCTTGCCCGGTGAGAAACTCGGTGGAAAGAATTCGCTCTGGAATCTGGTTCAGACGCTCATGTATTGTTTGACTCATTGCTGCCCCTCTACAACTAACGCGTCCATAGCGACACTTCCATTGACCTTTTAATGCGTTGTTTATAATGTTCTTCCAACAGGCTACGCAGCTCTGCTCTGACGATCACACGTTGCAACTCCATCTTACGGGTACTTTTTAAGTAACCGGCTTCTGCCAACATGCGAAAGACCACCTGCCCCATTTTTTTCTTGCTGGACTCTTTCCAATCACAGATATCCGGATCACGTTGTGAGCGTTCATCCAAAAAATCTGACCAGATATAACTGTCCAAGTGTTGCGCCTGGGAGATATAGGCATCCCTCATCACCGTTTCCATAAACTCAAGCAGCAACAGGTTGCGTTCCAGTGCGCCACAAAAAGCCACCTGGGTCGCCAGCTCATCATCCCCATCACGCAAAGCTTTCCAGAAATCAGGCTCTAAGCGCTCAAGACGCTTACGAATGGCAGTGGCGTTACGTTGGGCTGAAGCAGGCGTTCTTTTTTGCAGAATATTGTCAATCTGAATTGCCTGATGCCATTGTTCTGGAATCGCTTCTCGTAATAACAGATCCGCGATCAGCCGGCTTTCACGCACCATCAGGGAGCCACCAATCAGGTCACTGTCATAATGAAATTGTTCTAACATGGCCAATCTCCTATGAGGCCTGATCAAACAGGTAAGACGACAGCTTTTTGATATCTGAGCGTTGTAGTACCAAGGGATATTTCAAGGCATCATCCGCCTCAGCCAGCGTGATCGCGGCCTGATATCGCTGCAAGGTATAGTGAGCTAGGGCTTTTTTCACCGGAATCTGTAATCTGCCATCAGGCATGCCGAAGTCTTTTTCGACCAGCGCTTGTTGTGATGAGTTCAATTTTGGATTAGGGATCAGCGTCAGTACAATTTCTTCATGCCATTGCTGATCCTGAGCAGGGTCTACTGACTCAATCGCCACCACAACAGGTGTGCGATCAATTCTGGAGAGTAAAAAGTCCTTAAACTGCTTGCTCTGATGGCAATAGGCACGGACATGCCAGCGAAAACCGGTATACACCAGGGTGTGTGGGGAAATGATGCGTTCATGCCACTGCGGATTCTGCATCGAGGCATAAATCATTTTTAAAGTGTTTTGGTTTCGGCAGGCACGCAAAACTTCCCGAATCACTTCAGGACGTACACTGCGATCAGGTAATTGAACTGCTGCAAGATTCGGTTCTGGCATCGCAATCAGGGCATGTGATTCACTGACCAAGCCCGAGAGCATATTGAGATATTCATTGATATGCGCTGTAGTCAGTACAGGCTGGAAGCTGGCTTTAGGCACATAACCCTTGACTGAGGGGTCATGAATCAAGGCATCGGGGTTATACAGCGTATTATAGCGCTTGATATCCGCAGAAGCCTGCTGTCGACTAAGTCCAAACCAGCTCGTCAAACGATTGGTAACCAAACGACCTTCCCAGTATGCAAGGAGTTCAATGGCTCTCATTCTGAGAAGGACTTCATGCTTATCTGTCGTCATATACCAATCAGTCAATAAATAGCAGCTTTAAGATTACCCTACAGCAAATATACAGTAAACATTTTTGACGGTATTTAAAGGTAGTATTGCAATCACCAGATAAAAAATATACTAGTATCCTGATGATAGCCGTCAAACTACGATCTCTAGCAGATCATGGATCCTAGTATAGCGCGTGAATTGAGCTAAGTTTTAGAATGAGAGCAATATGGGTTTTAGATTTCGTAAAAGTATTAAATTATTCCCGGGTTTTAAAATTAATCTGACCCATAAAGGCATCAGCAGTGCCAGCATTGGCAAACCTGGTGCTTCTCTAAATATTGGGGAAAAAAGGTACGCGAACCAGTGTCGGTATTCCAGGTACGGGACTATCTTACTCTAAACACCAGCCTTACTCTAAAAAGACCCGTGTTCCACAACCGACATCGCTAGAACACACGGAATATAATCCTCAGAATTTAGAACAACCGAAGACAAAGATCTGGCCTTGGATTATTTTTGGAATATTGTGTTTTATGGTGGGTGCCGTCATTTTTTAGCAAGAACAGCATTGTATTTTAATCAAAAAAAATGCCCACACGGATGAATGGGCAAACTAAGGAATTAATATCCTTCAGAAACTCCAGCGCAATTCTCGCTACTTTCAGTAAGCGACTGTAGCTCAATCATGATGATCTGACTCAATCGAGTCGAGGTAAATCAATCCATCACAAATGGAGTAGAAATTATGCTTGATCACATTCTTGGTTAATGCTGAAAAGTCTTTGGGTTTTGATCAATAAATAGAAGTGCCGATGACTACCCTCAACTTTACTTATTTTCAGATAGCAACCAATCGAGAGCACTCATTTTTACAATACCATTATAATTTGCTTCAGTCCCTATCGTGTCTAAGGTAAGTAAATATTTGGGATACGAATCAGAAATTTTCTGTAATGGACGTAACTCTCGGCTGAGTGTCTCCTCATTGAGCGTTTCTAATGCCACCTGATAATAAGTTAAATTCTGTAAAGTATCGACAGCAACAAAATCAATTTCATATTCATCAACCCGCCCTACATAGACCGTATAACCTCGTCTGACAAGCTCAAGATAAATCACATTTTCTAAGATATGACCTTGATCAGCATTAGCATCAGGCAACATAATCCGGCGCAATCCGACATCAACTAAATAGTATTTTTCAGAGGATTGTAATAACTCACGCCCGCGTACTTTAAATTGTGCGGCACTATAAAATAACAAACTGTCCTGTAAGCCCTGAATATAGCGTTTTACTGTTTCAAATGAAATCTTAACCCCACTTGAAACAAAGGTATTTTTAATTTTATTGATGGAAATAGGTGAGCCTGTCACGCTTGCCAAATATCTTGCGACACGCTCGAGAGAGTTAATATCGGCAGTATTCAAACGGGGAATAACATCTTTAAACATTACACTGGCATAGACCGCTTGCAAGTAATCATAAGTTTCCTGCTGGCTAGTCATGGCAAGCGTATAAGGGAAACTACTGCGCGTATACATGGCATACAAATCACGATTGGATAATTGTTGGATGATCGGATTATTTTCAATATGCCACTGTTTAAATTCTTGGAATGACAGAGGTAGAACGTGTTGCTCGATATAGCGTCCTGTAAGTAAAGTCGCAAGTTCTCCACTTAGAAAGAATGCATTTGAGCCTGTAATATATAAATCGATATAATCCCGAACATATAAGGAGTCGACTACTTTCTCAAAATTTGTAACATGTTGTATTTCATCTAAAAAAACGTAGTTTTTTTTACTTTTATCAACTTTGGACAATACATAATCATGTAGTTTACGGTAATCGGTGAGTTCTTCAAATTCCATAAATTCGAAGTTGATGGCAATGATGTTTTCGCCTTGTACACCCTGTGCTTTTAGGTCTTGTTGAAACATCGCCAATAAGGTGGATTTTCCAGAGCGACGCACACCTGAAAGTACTTTAATGACATCACGGTCTTGCCATGTATTCAGAAATTTTAAGTAGCCATCACGTCGAATATTAGCGCTTCTCATTATTTACACTTAGAATCTAAAGTTTTAATAAATTCTATCAAATTTTAGAACTCATATGTAAATATATTTAATTTTAGAAAAAGTTTAAAGGTTAAGTGAAACATTCAAAGCTACTGTAGAAGCATGTAAACAGCAGATCTGATCAAAATCCAAATTCTGTCTTTTTGATTATTTTCCATGTTATGTTATTTCATTGATGCTACGAGTTAACTGCTATATAAATTAAGTGAAAAGTAAATGGAACTAAGATGTTAACTAGAGTGGAACTCATTTTTATTGTGCTAATGGTATCAGCCTTATTGCGTATGAATTGCTAAAAGGTTTATTTTAAAGTCACCTATACATGTTTTTGATCAAAAAAAATGCCCATAGGGGGAATCTATAGGCAAAACTAAGGACCTTGACGGTCATTCAGAAACTACAGCTAGTTTCTGGTTGTGATTCTAAAGTGAATTAAAAACAACCACATTGGCTGAATATCTCAAAAGTTAAATCATTGATAAATTTTAGAAAATTAATTTACCCCCTCTGCTGCTCAATACAGTAATTCACCAAACAAATCCGCTCTAATCTCTTCCAGGCTCAGATCTGATTTCATCCTATTACAGATGGGATGAACCAGCAGACCATTCTCTAGAACGCCTTGCCCACCTACGGCTTTGGCAATCCTATGATCCGATTCAGTAGAATCAAGATAGATCAATCCATCACAAATGAGGCAAAAGTTATGATTACCCACCACAAAATTGTGCTTAAGCAGACTCTTGGTTAATGCCGAAAAGGCCTTTGGCTTTGACCGAGAAATTGGACTAATCGACTCCACATATCCCACCACATTCTTGACTACTGCATCATCATAACCACCCAAAAACCTTTCGACATAGAACTCGTTAAAGTTTATGTACTTGAAGGCCTTAGACATGGACAGAATAAAGGTATTCAGGCATTTCTCATCATCAAAATCAACCTCCATTTCCAAGCTTAAGCAAATAAAGGCTTTATAGACAATTTGTAGCCGATCATAGCCCTTGATACCACTGCCGAACTTGCCGACCGTTTCGGTGGTCGCCACGGGGAAATTGGCGATCAAGAACTCAATACTACGGCGTACCCGGGTGAAGTCCTTGAAACTAATCTTTCGATGATGAATCTGCATGCGGCTTTCATGAATTTCATACACAATTGAAAACCATGCAAGAAAAGAAGTAATCTGAAAACGCTGATCCTTATAAAAATATAAGTATGGATGTAAGCCCAAACTCGGAACCCCAGCATTTTTTACAGGCGTCGCTATTCTGCAAAGAATGGTCAACAGATGCGACATTAGGTTTTCAACGCGCTCCCCCTGATTCAGACTCATAATATTATGAATCTGATCACCCGCAATGATATTCATCAGCTCATTGACCAAGCCAATTTTTTTGCCATGACTCATTTCATTGTCTAATAAAATGGTCGAAAAAAGTAGCTGGTGGATCCTCTCCCCTAACTCAATCAACTCATTTAAACGTGTATATTGGAGCTCTTCTAGGTTAGATTTATTGTCATTGATATAACAACAGGCATAGATCGCATAATACGCGTCACTACCGCGATTTCTTAGGTGATATTCCTCATATTTATCTAAACGTTTAGTATCTGAGTTAATCGATTGAAATACCCGTCGCGCATCTTCCGGAGTTCCCAGTACCTGCCTGAAACTGATTTTAATATCGCCTAATTTCGATTTTTTTTCTGCGAATTCGGCATCAGTACAAATTTTTTGAAAATCAGCGAGATCTCCTAAATAATTGCGGAGGTAACGAATATCTTGTTTTTGTGGATCATTGAAATTAGGTGCTTGAGTGACTTGCTCATCCGCAAAATATCTATTAATCCACGCATAGATACAGGAAAGACGATGTGCTCCATCAATAATGTAAATATTGCCGTGTATATCTTTCCAATACAAAATGCATAAATTGATGTTTTGATCTTCTGTGCAATCCTCAATAAAGTTTGCAATTTCTTGCACGCTCCAACATTCCGTAGAACGCTGGTTATCCGCCTTAAATAAACATTTGATGATTGGATGCTTTTCAAAATCAGTCAGTGCCACTTCAAAATTGTCACGCTGCATTGAAGGTGTCATTTCTTCTGGCAACATGACTTTACGCTGAATAATATTGGTCAATAGTCGTGTAGAACCCATTTCTTATTTTCTCCAGGCAACACTTTCCTACTTTCGCACAAGTACGAAATTTGAAAATGTATATAGTTGGATTTGGTTAAAGCTGTGAATTAAATGACCGTCAATATCCAGTCAGCGCTAACAAAAGAGACCTAAGAGAAATGGGGGGATTAGATAATAAAATCTTCATGTTTAGTACCTGTAGTTTAGAGTTGACTATCTACAACCATCTTTTCCACGAGATGGAGGTAGACCAAACAGGGGTGGAAATACCGCACTACAGAAGACGGCCAGTCATAGACTGCCCTGCCTGGCCTACCATAATGGCAAACTAAGCATAATAAGCACAAAAAACCGCTAAAGCGGTTTTAATGCTTCTGTAGTAATTTTCAGGTTTCCACGCCCGATTACAGATTTTGCTGTAATGTAATTATCATATGGGTATCTTTTTCTTTGGTCAAACCAAATTAGAATTTTTTATTCATTTTTTAGTGATATTTTAAAATTGAATGCTGGCTTAATTTTTTCAAAATTTTAGCCGAAAAAATCCCTGTATTTTACCTACATACAAGGATGCGTGTTTAGCTCAAAATCTATGCTGCATACTTATAGAAGGATTACCTAAGCTAATTAATTTATCTTCTCCATTTTTTGGGATCTCATTAAAATCTAAAAATAATCATATTGGTGGACTCCCAAGCCTTTGCTTTGTAAAACAGCAGTTTTAAAAAGCAAAGGCTTGGGCTATTTTTCTGAAATATATTTGCTTAGGCTATTTAAAAATTAGCTTATAAAATCAAACCAAAAACACAACCCAGTTTTCTATGCTGTATTTAATATTATAAATCTAGCAAAATTAATTTTTTTATTTATAAAAAATAAAAACTAATTTCCCTATTTTACAGAATAAAACAAATCAATTTATAGGGTAAATAATTTGTATTAACTCACTAGTCTATAAAATTTACCTTATATATAATTTTATATTTTATAGATTAAATTTAAAAAATAATATCCGAATAAATTTACAAGAATAATAAAAAAATACAATTAAATTTAATATTATTTTCTTCTGTGAGTCATACAAAATCTTTTTATTTATTGAGTATTTTTTTTTGATAATCTCTCGTCCAGGCTATTCTCAAGAAAAAAAATTATCAAAAATCAACCTCACAGAGTGCACACCTCCCTCTTAGTGTCCCTTTTTTTGACCAAAAAAAAAGAGGAACCTTACATAAATAATGAAAAAATAATCAAACATGAATTACATAAAGTTATATACCACTGTTTTTTATATATTTTTTTAATATAAAAAAACTGTAGCCCCCTACTGCTCCGGTAAAACATTTTAGACCATTTTCTTTTGACCCAGGGAAGGTACTCCAAGGCATTTCATCTTAAAAAAGATACTTTGTAGTACAATTTTTTGTATCAGATGATGCTTTGAATCTGCTTTTTTATTACTAATTTTATAATATTTTATTTTAACTTCACTCCCTATTTTTTTATCAAAATCACTTAAACTTGATTTTTCTATATCTAAGTAGGATTCTACGTCTGAATATATTTTGGTAATAAACTCCACAAATGAATCGTACAATTTTAAATCTTTTTGACAGACTGCTTCAAAAACTAAAACTGATCGATCATTTTTCAATGAAATTTTATTTTCCAAAATATAATAAAAATTTTTAATTTCTTTTGGGGTAATTTCTTTGTCAATTATGAATGGCTGGCATATTCCATATAAATACGACCAATTGATCATTCGCTCCCAATTTAAATCCATTTCTTGCAGATCACGCTCCTCACTTCTAGCTATTTCTTTATCTTTATAAATATAAAATTGTCTACTAATTGACTTTATTAAGTTAACAAGCTGGTCTTCAGGATTTATGATCCGGTCATTTGCTTTCCATTCCTGATATGATTCTAGAAATCTTTTTGGATATAAAAAACTCATTTGTTTTTTTTCAATTTCATCTTTTTTTAAGAATTGCTTTGGATCATTATGTTTTTCAAAAACCTTTAAAAAAAACTTAGATTTTTGAAGAATGTTAAAAGCTGATTCATCCTCAGATATCTTTAAGGATTTAAATTGAGCATTAATAATTTTGCTATTTTTTAGTAATGCACCAATCAATTCAGGCTGATATTCACGTTTTGCTGTATAAAACATGTCTGCAATTAAAATATTAAGATGATGTATATAGCTACTTGCGGTCACGTTAAAGTCTTCATGCCCCATTAGATGTGCTAAACGTTGCCATACATCTGCGCTATGTAATGATGCATGATCGATATTTTGCAATATATGCTTTTTAAGCCTACCTACAAACCTAGAGTCATAGTCAGTAAAACTACAGATAAGCTGGTGGCTGCCTTTCAATAAAATTGCTAAGTGTGATGCAGCACTATGCCTAAATGCGTGAAATGTATATGAATGATCACTTGTCCCTAATACCAGATTAAACAAGCTCCTAGTGATTTTTGATAATTGTTGATTTTCAAAGATGAAGAGTAATGTATTCTGTACTTGTAATTCCGCTTCGCCCAAAGAAGCAGCTAAATATTTTTTATAAAAATCACAGAACTCTTTAAATTCATTTGGATTTAAAAAATAGGATAAATCAAACTGACGATTTGCATTTTCGTTTTTAACATTACGGTGAGAGTTGGAATGAATTTTTAAAACCAGATTTTCAATATCTGAATTGGATGATTCATTTGAAGTCGTATCTTTAGGATCTGACTTTGCTTCGTAATATAAACGATTATTTTTAAGATGACTTCTAAGCTGTGCAGAGTCAAAATCATTGAGACGGATGCCTGTCACTTCATCAATACGCAAACCTAGTCTAAATGCGAGTCGATAGACCCATTGCAATGCAACTATGTCATTCCCTGAAATGCCTAAAATGTGTGGATAATTTTTCACAATTTTCATCATTAATTCAAACATCTGCGGACTAATGGTCCGTGTTTTTAAAAATTTCCCGCTGTCTCTCTGATGTTCATACAAGTACGCTACTACTGGTGCATCATGCTTGTTGACCAAATACTGATGAAATGTTTTTAACCTCGCGAAAGAATAGCCAGAGGTGTCGTGCTTTTTATTATCATTTTTCTCAGCGATTGTTTCCTGCTTTTCCTGATCTTTCATTGATTTTTCTAAAATAAGGTACTCATACATTTCTTCAAATTGTTCTTCGATGGCATTATTCAAATTTATTTGATATTCTAAAATGTAAATTAGAAAGTCAGAAACGAAGCTGTGATAATAACGTTTTATCGATGCCACCTGAAGTGATGCTTTACCAGAGCCAGAATTGTAACCTAGCTCATACTTTAACCATTGGCATATCCGTAAATGTGCGATTGCCACCACATAATCAATATATTCCCCCTCTCCAGCTTCATAGGAACGTATATCGCCCTCTGATTTATTAATACTTGTGTTCAAAGCTTCATTAAACTTGGCTAGTGTCAACTCTTTACCATCTTCACTAAATGATAAAAGCAATGATTTTATATCATTACGTTTACCCATCCGTTTATCATTATAAACTTTAACGTTCTGACCACTAGTAAAAACAGAAAGCTCTACAGTGTGATGAGTATTTTCAATTCTTTCTTGAATCGTTTTCCAGGTATCAAGCTGATGATAAATAGCTATATGCTGTTCATATATCAAAGGCGTAGTGATAATTTTGTTATTAAGTACACTTGTACTCAATAGATCTAAATTTGGAATCTCCTGCCAAAGAACATAATCAATATGCTTGAAAGCAGAAAAACGACGTCGCTCAAACTCTTTGATAAATTGATGATCAGGAACAACATCTTTAAAGTGTGCTTTTAGCCGCTTATAAAGTAAATCTTCCCGCTTAACTTTTTGATCTTGATCATCGTGTGTTTGCTGCCAAATACTAAGAGGCGATGTAAACTGTAATGCATAACCTTGGTTACCATGAAGATGCTCTCGGATACGCAAATAACAAAGCATTGAGATTGCGTTAAAATATATTTGCTGTGTTTGCCATAATTCCACATCTCCTTGGCTATCATAACGGTAGAAATTGCCATATTTTTGAGATGAGAGAGTGTATGAGAAAACGTAGGCATGATTCTTTGAACCAGAGTAAATTGGCAACAGTCCACTGTCTAGATTCATTTCAAAAATTGCATCATGAATTGCAATAAGCCGTTCAGGATGAATACATCCTTGATCGAAAATTAATGATATACATAGACATTCAAATAATATGTTTACTAAGTTTTGCTGAGCTTCAACTGTAGATTGTAAACTTATATTTTGAGTCTTTTTATTAAGAGAATAGCTCCACTTTTCATAAAATTTTTCTTTAAAATCAGCAAGAATAGCTCCATAACACAACTTGTCCTCTGTTAAAATATTATCGCGGCGCGGTAATGTTGCTATTTTCCAATCTGGTAATTTAATATCGTAAATTTTTGCATGATCTGGATTTTTTTTTTGCCACTCCTGATACTCTTGTTCACAAATAATTTTAAAGTGTTTAAAACACTCCTTGAGGTAAGAGCGGAAATATTTTTTGAGCTGGGAATGCTCACAAACTTTTATTAAAACTTGCTGATAGTTTGTAAATTTATCAGCAATTCGTTGATCAAGAAGTTTAAAATCAATCTCGACACCATTCACCTTTTTCTGAGTATATTTATGATCAATCAGCTCAGAAATTTGATTAAAAATTGCTTTTGTTTCTGTTTCAATCGCATTTTGTAATTGCTCTAGAATCTCTTGATTTAGTTCTTTGTTAATCACGCGATTTTTCCTGGGTAAACAAGTCTAGCTCCAAAATTTCTAATTTTTTCAGTAACGCTTCAACCTGTTGTTGAATTTCTGTTTTGTAATGAAAAGGACTTAAGGATGAAGTATGGCCAAACCCCATGGCAATACCATCATGTGCATAAAGGGTATTATGAATATCACTGCTGAGTTCAAGATGGTTTTTGCTAAAATGCCTTGGCCAGTTTTTATAAATCTGAACTGTTTCTTTCAAGTAATGCGTCACAAAAGCTGCTGACATTGGTGCCAAAGTAAGATTGTCTGCTATTTCTATAAAGTCAACGCTATGCTTTTTGGAAGTCAGTTGAGGATGGATAAGAACACACAGCATGAATTCATTTTTTTTCCACTGCTCCTGCAGATATTTCATGCCTAATGCAGTGATTGTCTTATCTATATACTCTCTGTATGCAACAAAATGCTTTTGCCAATAACCTACTACAGGCACTAAACGACCTTCTTGTCGTGAACCAATTTTTTTGTCATGAATATAGATAAATTTTGATTTTGAATCATAATTTTTGATCAAACCTGGCATACCCATCGTGGGTCGTACAGTGAGGCAAATTAAAGACAGATGCCACATCCAAATGCTATAAGCATTTAATTTCTCAATCCGATTGACTTCATCATTCGTTAAAGTAGTCTGTACATAAGCATAAAGATTTTTAAAAAATTGAGTTGCTGCTTTGATAGTCCAGCAACGCTGACTACCTATACGTTGTTCTCGGTCAAAGATATAACCCGGATGCTGCTCTTTTTTCCATAGATCACCTTTTTTTCGGTTTATTAAACAATCAATGTATCTTTTAAAATGTCTATTTATCTCTTCAATATTACGCCCTTCATAGGACCAATTAACCACATGATTCGTATCGTGATTTGCCATTAAGTGTGCTACGAGATCATCACCTGTCTGCATATTCAGATGGAAATATATTTGCTTTTCTAAAATTCCACATGAAATCTTGTCCAAATTATACGGTTTGAAAAGCTGCCTTAAAAAACGATTGTATTCAGGAACAGATAGTTCTTGAATAACATTTTTTTTTAATTGAATAATCCAAGCACTAGGAATATGCCATTTATAAGTGGAGGCTTTGTTATAGCGCTGTAATTTATCACTCATAATGCCCAAATGATTTACATTCAACTTTGGATCAATCACCCAATAATAAGATACTTCGATTACTTCGATTACTTCGATTACTTCTGTTTCTTCTGCTACTTTTGTTTTTTTTATTCTTTTTACTTTTGTTTTTTCTAATATTTTTCCTTTTTCAATCAAATTATTAATATCTTTAAAGATAGTAGGACTCAGACCAGTCAGCAGTGACATCATGCCACATAATGCCAAAGAAGATTGATCATAAAAGATTGTACTATTTTCTTTGAGCATTTTATCCTGATAACAATCGTGCAATACGTTGTATACCTGATGTAATAAACTGGGTGCTAGATAAAGTGGATTACTTACAAATGGGACTTCACGTCTCTGAATAATTTTTTTGAGCTTTTCATCGGATATCATAGAACTTGCACGCTTACTGATATCATCATGTGTAGGATCAAGAATAGTTGCTGATTTTTCATCTATCTCGACTTCTGTGTCATCATTTTCTATATGAATAGGAGATGACCCTGAGTGGTTTGTTACATCAATCTCCTTTTTTATTCTTTTTATCAAATCCTTGATACTAAGTTTCTTCGATGAATTTAATTCCCTGTTGTTAAGCTCATTACAGACAATACAAAATTGCTCAATGTAACGGTCTAAATCTAATGAGATGGAGTGCTTTTGCATCTCTTCACCAGTTAAAAATTCTTTAAAATTGCTGGTGTTAAATTCATCGATTTTTTTAATTTCATTGGTAATTTTGTCACATGGTATTTTTTTTTCCCCACGGTCTTTAAATTGGTTCTGCAGTAACAGTTTTAATGCATAACATAATTGATTAAATTTCTTATGTACTCTTTCATCATCTACTATTCGCTTAAAATCTATCAGTTTTGTGTTTGTGATAGGCTCTTTATCTTTAGAACTAGAATTCGGTAAAATGATAAGTTCTTTGAGCATTTCACAAATTAATCCAGTCAACAGATAACCATACTCATGCCCTTCTTGTTCAATTTTAGTCCATTGAGTTAAACCAGCCAGAATTTTATGTTCCGTCACAATTCTCTTTTTTTTAATAGTAACCTGGATTTTTTCTGCAGCAGCATACAACTCATTCTTATTTTGAACGTCGAAATCTTTGAAAATAGCTTTTTTTTCACCAAGTGACTGATTTACCCACTTTTCCAATACTTTGATTTCTTCGTGTAGATCTGACAATCCATCAGTATTAGTCATACAGTTACCATAATTTTTCAGGGTAAAAATTGATTTTCAGGTTTCGTTCTAACTTGAGCTTGAAGTTTTTAGGCAAACCAAAATATTTTTTATAAGTTCTTTGAGTCAATTTTTTAACACAACGCTGCGGTTTTGACTCCACTCTCATATGTTCTGATAACTTCAGACTTAAGGCCTCGGACAATTGAGTAAAAAAACAAGTAAATAGCACAGCATGCACCTCTTTATGTTGGTGCTTTTTAACCTCTTCAGTTTCTTCAGGAGCTACATCAATTGTATCGAGTAACCACTTTAAAATTTCAAATTCATCAACGTCTTGATTGTCTTTTGCTGCTTGGTCAAGCATTCTTTTGATTTCATCATCCATCTTATTTTTAAGATCCAATACAAAATCTTGAATAAAATCTGGTAAATCTAATATCAAAACGTAACTTAACTTGGTGAAAACTTCAGTTAGAACTTCAGGTGTTTTTTTTGCATGCCCAATTTTTTCTATCATGACTCTCTCAATCGATACTGGCTATACAAGCTCAATACAGTTGAAATGGTTAATTTCTAAATTTACTACTTAGGCCCAACAGAATATCTTTAGCCTAAAAATACCGATTATGATGTTATATGTTTATATCCAGCTAACACAGAACAGCTCAATGAGTTAACGTGATATATCACGTAATAACTTTACCATTTGATTTTCCAATATCAAAGTATCGCGATGTCTGTATAAGGTTTATCAACAAATCAAAATATTTAAAATTAGGCTCTAGACTAGCAGATTTGCACTTAGTTTTACCTAATGAGGTCCCACAACTCTGTTGCTAGCTCATTAGGCTCCCTCATCCAGCGCCATTCTGTTTCTTTAAGATGATAATCAAAATACTCTTTTGATATACCGTTGAACTTTGCTAGCCTTCTTTTACAAAAGCTCCAGAATGACCCTATTCCATTTATATGACATTGTCCTCTGGCAAATTCATTCGCTCCATGATTTACTCTAAAATGCTTTGAGTAACCAACATCTACCAAACCATTGTATCCACGCTAACCATCACTATAAATTACACTTTCAAGTGCAACTTTACCTAAGATAACTTGTTGTAATGTAGTCTTTTTACAATCAGGGACTATTTCTGTATAAACTCGACCATTCCTTTCAAATATTCCAAATACAGGTTGTTTTAAAGTACCTCGACCTCGCTTCAACTTCCCATGAAAACCACGTTGTCTTTTTGCTCCAAAATAGCTCTCATCAATTTCAATAGAACCTACAAACTTTGCTCTTAAATCTGTTTGATGATCGTAGATTGCTTCTCTAAAAAGCATGTACCAATAGTTGATGGTATTACGGTTCAAGTTAAGCAATAAGGCTGTTTTAGAAGCAGGAATATCAATGCAAAAGCACTGAATAATTTTTTTAATCTTATAGTTACTTAATTTGCTGTTTTCTATCATGATTCTAGACTAACATATCTATTCTGCTAGTCTAGAGCCTTGCTATTTAAATATTTTAAGATTAATCAATGAGTTTCTGCATAAGCTGGAAATTTTATCGCAGCAACCGATGCTGCAGTTTAATCCGCATGCGCGTCTGTTCAAATATCGCTTAATTGCCTATTTAAAATTACTGGAACAACGTCGCACCCAAATCTTTGTGATTTTTCATGATGAGTTTCACTATCAGCAACAGGTGCTGGCCCTTTCAGCACCTACCCAGGAAATTAGAGAGCTTCTGAATGACACGCTTGAACAAACTCGCCAGATCCAGCAGCAAATACGCCAGTTAGAACGTGAAATACAAAATACCGAAAATCGCGGTTTTCTTAAACGGCTGTTTAAAAAACCTGAAAATCATGAATTAAAGATCAATGAACTCAAAAAGAATCTGACTGAGGTTCGCGATCATTGCTATCTCAGAATGATTGCCATGCAAAAGCAGGCCACTCAGGAAAGTGTGTATCTGGAAGCCAAGAATTTAATTCCGGTGATTGACGCTAAAGTGCGCCATTATGCTTTTGCCAATGGTGAAAATGGGGTGACACGTTTGCCACTTCTATTACAGTTACCCGAAGACCGGAATAGCTTCAATATGCAAAGCATTCTCGTGGCTTTAAATTATGAATTTCTGCTTTCTGCGAAAAGTTGGGGAATGTCAAAAAAGGCTTAGACAGGACTGAGGATATACACGTTACTCCATCATTAAAGAGCTTCTGTTTACTGCTCATTTAACAGCCTTTCATCCTCTTCACATTCTGTTCACGACTTTCGGCCTAAAGTATCAGCATAGACCTAATACGGATAGCCAATATGAAACATGTCAAAAAAATACTGCTAGCTACCTTGTCCTTACCGCTACTAGTTTTAGCTGGATGTAAAAGTATTCCTAGCTATTCAAGTGATTATGCAAAATCCAGAAACCAAATTCAGGGAACTGCGCTGGATCAGGCTAAAGCCCAAGACATCGGCATACGCTTTACCTCAGCATTTAATACTTTGGGTACACCTGCATTTATTGAACGAGCCGGATCACTCTATGCCGATCAGCTGTTTATTAACGATACCTTATCCCAATTTTCATCACGTCAAAATCTACTCCAACATTTTCAAGGGATGAACAAGCGTGTCAGTAACGTGAATGTCAAACTATTAAATACCTCCTATTACCAAGACTCTGCCTACGTGCACTGGCATATGACCTATGACTTTAAAATGTTTGGCACGACTCGAACTATGGATTCTTTTGGGATCAGTGAAATCAAAGTCAACAGAGACAATAAGATTATTTTCCAGCAGGATTTCTGGGATCCGGCCAATGGCCTGTATCGTTCTTTACCTTATGTTGGAGGAGCCTATTCATGGGTACTGCCATTCAAAAAGTAGTATTAAGTACGGGACTACTGATGCTCTGCAGTTTCAGTTCATGGTCACATGCCCAGAATATGAATCAGTGTGGTCGTGGTCCACTTTTGGTGGCTCAGAAACAGGTTGGCGTCGCCCGTTATTATGCTCAGAACTGTACAAAACCCTGGCAAGGCCAGAATATGCAGATTGATTTTTCCTATACACAGAATATTCCGGAATGGGCTTTCAAGCGTGCAGCGACCCATTTTCTGAAGCGTAATGAGCGAGAGTCTAAACACTTAATAGTATTAGATAGAATTACTCAGCTTTATAAGCCGGTAAAACCGGGTGATCTTTATAGTTTAAGCTATCAAGCCGAGACACAGACCCTGACCTTGATGCTGAATCAGCAGGTACTAGGCAATCTTCAGCATCCTCTAGCACAACAATATTTTAATATCTGGCTGGGTTCGCAGCCATTTAGTGCTAAATTAAAACAGCAATTATTGAATTAGTCTCTGCCGCTATGTCGAAACATTTTATCCTGATGGTCGAAGACCATTATGAACTGGCCTCTACCTTATGCGAGTTTCTGGAAGAACATGATTTTGTAGTGGATCATGCCCGCAATCTGAACGCTGCACGCCAGCTACTGAAACAGCAGCGCTATCATATTTTGCTTCTAGACATTAATTTACCTGATGGTTCAGGTTATGAACTGTGTGAATGGCTGCGTCATGAGGAAGGGTTGGATTTACCCGTACTGATGTTGACGGCGCGCGATACGCTGGATGACAAACTCAAAGGTTTTAATTCCGGCACGGATGATTATCTGGTTAAGCCCTTTGATTTTAACGAGCTGGTGGTTCGGGTCAAAGCTCTGATTAAACGTTCTTTAGGTGAGGTATCCAGTGGCCGGCTACAGATTCATGATCTGATTTTGGACCCGGCCAGACAGCAACTGACGCGAGCCGGCCAGACCATTGAATTACCCCCTATCCAGTTCAAACTCCTGAAATTGTTAATGCGTCATTCACCTAAGGTCCTAACCAAACAGGAAATCATGATGGAGCTTTGGGGAGATGCAGAACCGGAAAGCGATGCCCTGCGCAGTCATATCTATAATCTGCGTAAAATGGTTGACAAGCCTTTTGAGCAGAAACTGATTCATACCATCTCCGGTGTCGGTTTAACGATTGCTTTAGAAGCCTAAGCTTTTCAGGCGAAAACCTCGTTCAAATACACCACTACAATCAGTCCGGTGGTCATTGTCAGATCAACATCCTGATGGGTGCTAAGATAATATTGCCGGTCAAACAGTTCCACCCGCCAGCCCAGCTGCTTGCACAGTTTCTGTACCAGTTGCAGACCAATGCCGTGCCCTTTGATTTCTAGTTGTAGTTGCTGGTCGGACAGTTCCTGAACTTTGGAGTTATTCGGTAAGGGAATACCCACTCCATTGTCAGCAATCAGCACTTTATTTTTTTGCAGAATGACATCAATTTCCGTGCCTTGCGAATAATTCAGTGCATTGCGCAGGATATTGCCAAACACCATTTTGGTCATTGACGGGTACATTTTACGCGGCTGTTCATCCAGGTCTTTTTGTAGGTCGATCTGCATGCCTTTGTTGTGGCTGACACTGTCCAGATCCTGTACCAGATTCTCCAGACATTCTGACAGCATAGTGGGCTCGGCTATCAGGGTGTTGGTGGTATTTCGGGCGATGGCCAGTAAGGTATCGACCAGCAGCTGCATGTCTTCAATAGTGTTGTGCAGGCGGGTAAAGGATTTGTTGTTACCATAGCGTGCCTGACACAGTTGCACATTGCCTTTTAAAATCGTCAATGGGGTGCGCAGTTCATGACTGACATCACCGGTAAACTCACGTTCACGCTGAATAAATGCACTCAAGACCTGATGGTATTTTTCTAATGCCTGCTTCAGGTATTCAGCTTCCAGATTGGAATCAGTGCGAATGTCCTGAAAAGGTGAAGCCTGATTTTTCTGATGTTCCCAGTCGATATGTTCCAGCGCATTGGCCAACCGGGTAATCGGAGAAAAATAACGTCTGGCGCGACGGTTCCACCACCACAATACGCTGTACAGCACGAACAAACTGACCATCAGTGGTGCCAGACCAAACAGCCAGACCAGTTTGTTGACGTTACTTTCGCCAAAGACCAGCAGCACATGCTGCCGATTTTTTTCACCGTAGACGGTCATGCGCTCTTTACCATCGACAAAATGCCGATTGACGCCCTGCTCGAACTGCATGTGCTGAAACTGCATAGGAGGGGTATCATACCAACGATAACCATATAGGTTTTTGGTGTCGGGAAGTTCGGCGGCCGGATTGCGTTCCAGCCGCTGCCAGTAGTGTGACATTTCCTGTTCCAAGGCGGTGCGCAGCAAAAAGCCTTTAATCACCCAGGCACTACAGGCAATGCCAATCACCACCGACAAGGCAATGAATCCGATTTGCAGCCAGTAGTAGCGGTTAAACACCTCACCCAGAGGATGATCGCGTTTGTCCCTAAACAGCTTTAACATTGATCAATTCCCCGTTGGCGCATCCGATTCAGCGTTTAATTATACGGCTTTCTTTTTAAACAGAAAGTGGCCGATCACCCACTCGTGTCCATGGTCATAACCGAATAATTCGGCACAGGCCATAAAGAAAATCCGCCAACGTTGCCACCAGATGGTAGCATCTGCGCCATAGGTCTGTTCAAACAGGGGCTGCAGCTCGGCCTGCTTTTGGTCCATATTCTCCAGCCAGGCATTTGCGGTGCGTTCATATTGGGTGCCGGCCCATTGCCAGTGCTGTTCCAGCTGCAAATGCTGCTGGAAATGCAGGAAAGTTGAAGCTGCCGGCATCAGACCGCCACTAAAGAAATATTTCGACATCCAGTCAAATTCATTTTTAACTTCAAATGGATAATGCAGGAAACGGTGACAGAAAATATGGCACCAGAGCAAGCCATCGTCTTTCAGCCAGCTGCTGATATTTTCAAACAGTTTCTGGTAGTTGCGCACATGCTCAAACATTTCCACCGAAACCACACGGTCAAAAGCAGCCGGTTCCAGTTGCAGTACATTGACATCACAGGTGACCACTGTCAGGTTCTGCAGTTTTTTCAGACGGGCCTGTTCCTGAATATACTGGCGCTGGGTTGAGGAGTTCGACACTACGGTAATCCGGGCGTTAGGATAATGCTCGGCCATATACAGACTGAGTGAGCCCCAGCCACAGCCAATTTCCAGAATATCCTGCCCGTCCTGTAGTTGCGCACGCTGGCAATAGCTGGCCAGTGCGGCTTCTTCCGCCTGATCCAGTGTGGTATGGTCATGTTCAAACAGGCTGGCGCTGTATTTCAGCTGCTTGCCTAGCACCGCCTGAAAAAATGCGGTGGGCAGTTCATAGTGCTGTTCATTGGCTTTGTCGGTCTCGATGGCAATTGCGCTGTTTTTCAGCATATGCAGCACATCCATATAACGCTGTGCCGCCAGTGCCGGGTCAAAGCGCCCTTCCTGTGCCAGACGTTTTTTGCTTAAAGTGCGAATGCCTGCGCGAATCACGGCATCGGGCAATTTACCCTTTTCAACCAGTTTTAAAGATTGTTGAATCATAAAGTCCATGTATTTACCTACTCTTTGGGTGGCCACGGAATAAACATTGAAGTTCGTCGTTGATAAGCTTTGTAATTTTCGCCGCGATGGGCCAGTGCCTGTTGTTCACTAAACGGAATGCCGGTAATGTAGTACAGAAACAACCACATCAGCAGCGGATAGAGCCACAGTTCATAGACTCCTGCCGCTAGACCGAGAACCGGATAGGCAAACCAGTGTAACCATTCAAAAAAATAGTTCGGATGACGTGAGTATTTCCATAAGCCCCGATCCAGGGTTTTGCCCTTATTCTGGGGATCCAGCTTGAAGCGGTAGAGCTGCTGGTCGGAAGTACTCTCCCCGATCAGCGCCAGCAGCATGATCATGCCTGCCACCAGTACGGCATAGGGGGTCCAGTCATTCCACTGCTGGACCGGAATATTAAGCAACTCCAGCATCGGATAGGAAAACAGTGCCACCAGCCCGGCCTGAAAAATAAAAAAGGCCAGAAAACCGAGATGCTGATAATCTCCCATGGCCCTGCGCATATTGGCATAGCGGGTATCTTCTGCAGTTTCACTGGCATAACGGCGCAGCAGATGCCAGGTCAGGCGTAAGAACCAGATTCCGCTGAACACGCCCAGAAATACCCGGATCAGCAGCGGTGCAGTTTCCATGACCCAAGCAGGGATGATGACATTGAGTGCAATACAGAAACTCCAGGCCACATCCACCAGTCCGGCACGCTGGTTATAGGTCACTAGCAGCCAGCTACAGAACATGATAAAGACATTCAGCACCAGTAAATTCAGCAGCATAACAGCCCTCCTCTTTTATCTTGGCTTAGTAAGCACTGGCTTCGAATAACAGATGCACATCACTGATTACGCCTTCGCGGAAACCACCTTCGCAATAGCACAGATAAAAATCCCACATACGGATAAAGGACTCATCAAAACCAAGCCCCATTACCTGATCACGTTGCTCCAGAAAACGTTGGCGCCAGCAGTGCAAGGTTTGGGCATAACTCTGGCCGATATCTTCCAGATGCTTGAGACGCAGTTTTTGCTCGGAAGCTGCTTGGGTCATGACACTGATGCAAGGAATAAAACTGCCCGGGAAAATGTAACGCTTGATATAGTCCACGGTATTCAGGGCTTTGGCATAGCGGGCATCTTCAATGGTGATGGCCTGAATCAGTGCCAGACCATTCGATTTCAGCAATTCACGGCATTTGTTGAAATATATCGGTAAATACTGCTCACCTACAGCCTCGATCATTTCAATCGACACCAGCTTGTCATATTTGCCTTCCAACAGACGGTAGTCTTTCAGCTGGACATCCACGCGATGGGATAGTCCGGTTGCCTCTATTCGCGCGACCGCTTCATCATATTGTGCTTGGGAGATGGTAATGGTGGTTACCTTACAGCCATAATGCAGTGCTGCGTAAATGGCAAAACCACCCCATCCGCTGCCAATCTCAACTAAATGATCCATCGGTTTCAGCTGCAGTTTCTGGCAAATCAGTTCTTTTTTATAATCGGAGGCCTGTTCCAGACTCATGCCCGGTTCTTTAAATACCGCACTGGAATACATCATGCTGCTATCTAGGAACAGCTTGAAAAAGTCATTGCTCAGGTCATAATGCTCGGCAATATTTTTACGGCTGCCATCAATTGAGTTTTTGCGGGATTTGTACCAGGTCTTTAACAGGAACTGACTGGCCTTGGCCAGCGCATTCTGGTTCATCCGGTCCAGCACATCACGGTTACGCGCCAGAATGCGAATCACATTGACCAGATCTTCACTGCTCCAGTAGCCGCAAATAAAACCTTCAGCAGCACCGAGTACGCCATTACGGAACAGCAGATCCATCAGCCTAGCATCATGCACCTGAATCACGGCATACAAATCACTGCTCTCCCCCACAATCCCGTTCCAGGCGCCTTTAAAAATCAGCTGACCATGACGTAATTTCAGCAGATGGCGCAGTACCACCGGCATTGTGCTTTCTTCTCCCATAAACAGTGTTTTCATCGCAATGTGTTTCCTTTTTCTTTTTTAGGATGTCGGTAAAATGGAATTTTCTTCTTCCACAAGCGAAAGGCATGCAGATAAATTCCACCGACCATCCTGAAGGGCTCAAGAACTTTCAGCACAGCATAGCGATGCTGTTGTGAAGGAACTGTGATGGCTTGCAACGAAAATTGCATGGTGGCATCAAATTGCAAGATTCCTTGCTGAAACAGCTGCATATGAATCACATTGTTTTGATCGGAAAAGCTGAAGCGCCAGCGGTAATCCAGCGCCATCGGCATGAATGGCGACACATGAAAGGCCTTCTTGAAGTCAAACTGGTGACTCTGGTACGGTGCATATTCAGTTGCATTGTGCCGACAGTCGTGAATATAGACCTGACGTTCATTCCACGGTGTATTGGTAATTTCACTGAGGACAAAGATCAGCTGGTCGGTGGCATCAAAGACCAGATAAAACACCACAGAATTAAAGCGAAAGCCGAGTGTACGCGGCAGAGCCAAGACCCGGATGGATGCGGCATGCGCTAACAGGTAGTTTTCCCGCTTGATCAGCAGACGTGCGACCTTCTGCCGAATCGAACCACATTCCATGGTCAGAAAATCACGTTCGTCCAGAGTGAGGAAATTCCAGCGATTGCAAGACCAGAGCCAGGATTTTTGGGTAAAGCTTGAGAGCTGATCCGGATCAAAGTATAGATAGGTCAGCCGGGTCTTAAAAGCATGCGCTTTAGGCAAGAAACGGCGATGCCGGATTTCCGCAGAGGCAATCGCCAGTGGAAACATTTGCATCATATCCTCCTAGGCGGCCTGCTCGGTCTGTTTTAAGAGCTGATCGACCACCCACGCAGCGCTACGGGCACCATCTTCATGAAAGCCCCAACCCCAGTAAGCGCCACAGTATGAGGTGCGGTTCTGGCTATTGATCTCGGCCCAGCGTTCTTGTGCTTCAATCGCGGAGGCATCAAACACCGGATGACGGTAATGCCGTTCGACCCAGACCTTTTTAGGATCCAAGGCAAAGTTAGGATTCAGGGTGGCAAGAACCTGAGTCTTGCATTGCAGGTTTTGCAACTGGTTCATCCAGTAACTGAAACCATAGTGCATACCGCTGTGCTGGAATGGCGTCTGTTCAGCTGCCTGACTTGGGGTGACATGCACATGCCAGCTGGCCCATTGACGACGGGATTTGGGCATGATGCGGGTATCAGAATGCACCACCATGCGGTTAGCCTGATAGCGGAACTTGCCCAGCACGTCCAGCTCCTGCACTGTCGGGTCTTTAAGTAATTTCAGGCTGTCGTCAGCATGACTAGCAAAGATCACCCAGTCAAAACGCTCACTGCCCTGTGCTGTTTCAACCAGTACATCATTGGCACTACGGGATACCTGATGCACAGCAGTTTTGCGGAAAGTAATATTGGCCTGGGACTGAATCGCACGAACGTAGCGAGCCGATCCACCCTTGACTGTAAGCCATAAGGGCCGGTCTTTCAGTTGCAACATGCGATGGTGCTGGAAAAAGCTGACCACAAATTTATAGGGAATCTGTCCGGCTTGTTCCACCGGACAGGACCACAGCGCCCCACACATCGGATAGAGATGTTCCTGACGAAAGGCATCGCTATAACCATGTTGATTTAAATAATCATCAATACTGAGCTGTGTATCGACCTGTTCCACATCCAGATCTTTATTGGCTGCATAGAAACGGAACAGATCCGACAACATCGCGCGAAAATCAGTATTAAGAAAGTTTTGAGGTCGGAACAACAGCGAGAATTTTTTTGAAGGATTGTACTGTAAGCCACTGACCTGATTATTCACCGAAAAGCCCATGTCACTGCTTTGCGATTGAATCCCTAGTTCTTTTAGCATCGAGCAAAACAGCGGATAGTTATGCTCATTAAACACAATAAAGCCACTATCCACCGCAACCTGTTCACCCTCGATATTCAGCTGATGGGTATCGGTATGACCACCAAAGTAGTTATTCTTTTCAAAGACTGTGACTTCATGCACTTTGCTGAGTTTCCAGGCAGCGTACAGACCGGAAATACCTGAACCAATAATTGCAATTTTCATGGTGATTCCTTCGATTGAATCGTGTGAGTGTCGGCAGTAGCAGCTTTTTTATGTTTTCGAGCCTGAGCGATTTTACTGGCTTCATAAATCCGTGCCGGAATGGGCTTGAGGCCCCAGACCAGTCCCAGCCAGGACATGAGTTTCAGCAAGTAATAGGTCACATCAATCTGCCACCAGTAAAAACCCTGCCGGGTACTACCAGCATAGTAATGATGATTGTTATGCCAGCCTTCGCCTAAGGTGATGAGTGACAGAAATAAATTGTTACGGCTGTGGTCATCCGTCTCAAAATCACGGCTGCCATAATGATGCGCCAATGAATTGATGCACAAGGTCGCATGGATCAATAACACCGTGGAAACCATAAAGCCCCAGACCAGCAATTGCAGGCCGGACGTCCCGAGTTGCGGCCAAGTGATGGCCAGCCATTCGCCTAGTGCATAAATCCCGCCCGCAGTCAGCAACACCACAATCAAACTAAAACGGTCCAGCCAAATCAGTTCTGGATATTTCAGCCAGTCCTTGATCACCTCTTTACGCGTAGCAAAATTATATTCATTCAGAAACCAGCCGACATGGCTATACCAAAAACCATGCGTGGATGAATGCGGGTCTTGCAAGGTATCGGTATAGCGGTGGTGATAACGGTGATGAGCTGCCCACCAGAGCGGACCACGCTGCGCACTCATGGTGCCCAGTAATACAAACAGGAACTGTACCGGGCGCGAGGTCTGAAAAGTTTTATGCGACAGATAGCGATGAAAAAAAGCCGTGATGGAAAACATGCGGATCAAGTAGAATGCCAGCATAAAGCCCAGTGCAAACCATGACACACCCACCCAGAACACGGCGAGACAGGCCAGATGCAGCAAAATAAAGGGAAAAATACGGACCCACTGAATCTTGCTGTTTTCAGCAGTCAGTGCTTCAGGCTGTGAGGTTGTAGACCAGCTGTCTATCCATCGTATCAGACTTTTCAACATGGACTCATCCTAATTTTAAGTGACTGTCTTTATTCTATTTGATGAGTCTAATCAGTCAGATATGAATTTTCTGTGAAGTGAAAAAAAGCCGAACTGTAAGAGTCTAGGCAGTTCGGCCAAAGGGTAGCAGATTAATGCGGTAATTTGATTAACTTTGTGATGTCGTAACCATAGTGTTTCGCAGTCTCCAGATACGACTGGTAGGTGGCTTCATCCAGTTGCGGTTCACGCGACAAAATCCACAGGTATTTACTGCTTGGTCCACCTACTAGCGCCACTTTATATTCCGGGTCAACTCTTAACACCCAATAATGACCTTTGGTAAAAGGCATCCAGCGCAAACCTTGCGGCAAAAAGCTGACCTTGAGTTTGCTGTTCCCTTCATTTTGTGGATAGGCAATACCTTCGGAGCTGATCATCTCTCCACTGGCAATACGGCAGCTATTTAATACCCCCATAGTCTGGTTAGCATTGACCCTATATTGTGCAGTGATATTGGATACACACTTACGCTGAAAATACATTGGTAGATGCGCAATTTCATACCACTTGCCCGCATACCGTTGGATATCTACCTGATCGACTGCCTGAGGTGTAACCGTTTCAGCTTGCGTAGTAAAGCTTAAGCTGATTATCGCCAGCGTTGTCGCTGCCAAAACAGACTTGAATAGCATCTTCATTTTTTAGCCTTGTTTGATTTTAGGCTTAAGATAACTCAATAGCATGTGAACAAAGCGTGAAGACGAAATGATGTGATTCAGCAGGAGTACTGTTGAAAAAGCCCTAGACTGGTTTCCGGATTAAAGCCATTCTTTGCTGTCATCTGCCACAGGGGTACCATGCATCACATGCTGAATCATGGCATAGGCAATACTGCCCTTGAACGGAATTTCGGGTAACTGATCAAATTTGAAAAACTGCGCATCGCTCAGTTCATTTTCCTGAATTTGAATGTCCCCTGTATGATATTCCGCCTTGAAGGCCATCATCAGATTGCTGGGAAACGGCCACGGCTGGCTGGCCAGATATTGAATGTTTTTGATCTGCAGCCCAACTTCTTCTAGGGTTTCACGGCGGACTGCCTCTTCCAGGGTTTCTCCGACTTGAACAAAGCCGGCAATCAGACTGTACATTTGGGTTTTATTGCGGGCATTTTTTGCCAGCAGAATTTCATCTTCGCCCCGGGTAATGATGGTAATCACACAGGGATTCACCCGTGGATACTGGTTATAGCCACAGGATGGACAGACCATGGCATACTGGCTGGCGTGTTGCTGGGTGGCATGGCCGCATTTACTGCAAAAGCGGTGGTTACGGCGCCATTCCAGTAACTGTACCGCACGGCTGGCCTCTTCAAATTGTGGTCTGTTCCAGACTTGCACTAGTTGTCGGATCGGAACCAGCTCATAACCTTCAGGCACCGGTTCGTCTTCTTTCAGGTCACGAGCAATGATCTCGCCATTTTCCGTCAAGTTCAAGTCGTGCTGCAGTTTGGCTACCTGCGGCAACTGAAAATGCTCATCCACCAGTAATTGCTGCTGTCTAAAAATATACGCTTTTGAATGCATGCTCGTGAGAATTCCCTGATTAAAAAAAATCCCATACTGGGGATGTATGGGACAAAACTAAGGAAGTTTACATGGAGTAACTTCTATTTAGATACTAGGCGCACGTTGCCTGAATTACAACCATAATAATTTGTATCTTTTTGATTAAAATCACATAATTTTCACAACAATTATGTCTTCAGGAATAATGCGAAGCGAATTTCATCAACTGGATGTAGCATTATAGAGATGAACACTCTGTTATTGTAGCAATCATGATTCATGTGCAATGTCAGCAGATCATCTGGTCGGGTTGAATTTACTGAACATGCGGACTGATCTGTGTTTTCACAAAAAATTGAACTGTCTGGCTTTACACTAGACTATCTTTGATCGGGTCTGGAAGGGCTATGCGTTTCGGTTTAATTTTAGGTGACCAGCTTCATCATCAGCTCGCTACGCTTAAAGCGCTGGACCGTACCCGGGATGTGATCCTGATGGCCGAAGTGGTTGAGGAAGCGACTTATGTCGCCCATCATCCGCAGAAAATTGCCCTGATTTTTAGCGCAATGCGGCATTTTGCCAAAGAGCTCAAAGCGGAAGGCTGGCGTGTACGTTACCATGCTTTTCAGTACGGCAGTCCGATTCGTAGCCTGCTGGATTTCGTACAGGCACAGCAACTGCTGTTCCCCGTCACAGAATTGGTAATGACCCGATGCGGGGAATACCGCCTGCAGCAGCAGATTGAAAAGCACTGGAGCCAGCAGCTGCAACTGCCGGTACAGTGTCTGGATGACGATCGTTTTTTCTGTAGCCCGGAGCAGTTCCGGCACTGGGCCAGCCGCTACCAGACATTGCGCATGGAATATTTTTACCGGGAAATGCGTAAACAGACCGGTTATTTGATGCAGAGACAGCAGCCGCTTGGACAACAGTGGAACTATGACAGCGCCAATCGCAAGGCATGGTCAGGCACTCCACCATTGCCTCCAACACTTCATTTTGAACGCGATCAGATTGATCTGGATGTAATGCAAATGGTTGAGCGCGAGTTTCCGCTTCACGCTGGCAGCCTTGACAACTTCCGCTGGGCCACCACGCGCAATGATGCGCTGCGCGCGCTGCAGCATTTTATTGACCACAGTTTGCCGCACTTTGGCGATTATCAGGATGCCATGGTTCAGGGTGCAGACACGCTGTTTCACAGCCTGCTCTCGCCTTATCTGAACTGCGGCCTATTGCTGCCCCGAGAAGTCTGTGATGCCGCAGAAGCGGCTTACCATGCTGGTCATGCGCCACTGAATGCCGTGGAAGGGTTTATTCGGCAGATTCTGGGCTGGCGCGAATATGTCCGCGGGATTTACTGGCTGAACATGCCCGAATACGCCAGCCGCAACGTGCTGCAGCACTCAGCACCGCTGCCGCAATTTTACTGGACCGGCCGTACACGGATGAACTGTATGACGCAGTGTTTCCGCAATACCTTTCAGCATGCCTATGCACATCATATCCAGCGTCTGATGGTGACTGGCAATTTTGCCTTATTGAGCGGTGTTGATCCCCATCAGATCAGTGAATGGTACTTGGCGGTGTATGCCGATGCCTATGCATGGGTAGAATTGCCGAATACGTTGGGCATGGTGATGCATGCCGATGGCGGCTTGATGGCTAGCAAGCCTTATGCCGCTTCGGGCAATTACATCCATAAGATGTCGGATTACTGCAAGCACTGTAGCTACAGTGTCAAAACCCGCACCGAGCCGGACAGCTGTCCATTCAATAGCCTGTACTGGTATTTCATGATCCGATATGAAGCGACATTCCGTAATCATCCACGTATGGGCATGATCTATCGCCAGCTAGATAAACTTCAAGATCGGCCGCAGATCATCAGCCATGCCCAACAGCTTCTCAGCCAGATCGATGAGTTATAAACCATGAAAAAACAGCATCTCCCTGAAAAAACCTGTATTCACTGCTTGCGCCCTTTTACTTGGTGCAAGAAATGGCAACGCTGCTGAGAGGAAGTCAGATACTGTTCTGAACGATGTAAACGTGAGTCTAGACGGCGGTCAAAATCAAACGCTTAGAAACGCTTGTATTGCCGTGAACAATAGGCTCGTATCACATCGGGTGAACGCAGTTGCAGATGTTTAGTTTTTCGGCCGGTGACTCGTTCACGCCACATTTTAAAACTCGATGCTTTCATATTTTTCCGCATCAAGCGAATCACTGCAGTTTCATTTAAGCCAAACTCACGCTGGATGGCTTCAAATGGGGTGCGATCTTCCCAGGCCATTTCAATGATCCTTGACAGATCTGCTCCCGCATATTCAATTACTTTACGCACCACATACCTCTGCTTACTTTCATTTTTAAAATAAAAATTGAGCGATAAAATTTAACGCTATCTCTCTGTATCTGGGTCAGATCAAGTTGACCATACTCATCTTAATAAAACGAAGATGAAGATTTTGTGATTTTTTACGTGGATTGTATGTTGTTGCTGTCCTATCGGGCCTTCGAGCTCAGCCTGTGGTCCAAATACCTGTGATGTGGGTCTAGGATTTTAGACCATGCCTATAAGTGATAATCTACTCCCCAATAAGCATGGGAAATGCTTGTTTTTGGAGTCAAGCATGACACGAAGAAAACGTCGTAATCATTCAGCAGATTTTAAAGTTAAAGTTGCTCTCGCAGCAATTAAAAGGCGACCACACACTCGCTGAACTTTCTACTCAATTCGATTTACATCAAAACCAAATAATTGATTGGGAAAATCAACTGCTTGAGCAATCAATCAGTATTTTTCACGACCAACAGCACAACAAGAACCTGAGATTGACCTCAAAGCTCTACATGCCAAGATATGACATCAGGCATTGCAAATTAATCTTTTAGAAGGTGCACTCAGAAAAATAGGGCAGCTGAGCGGCAAAAAATGATCGATAAGACCCATCAACTTTCGGTACGACAACAATCGCAATTGATTCAAATCAATCGCAGTACGTTGTATTACAAGCCCAAAGAGATTTCATCAACTGATTTGAGTTGGATGCGTCTGATCGATGAAATTCATCTCGACTACCCATTTATGGGCAGTCGAATGATACGAGATATGCTACAGCGTCAAGGACATCAAATAGTCGGCGTAAAGTCCGACGTTTAATGCGCTTGATGGGAATACATGCCTTGTATCCCAAACCCAATACCAGTAAGCCTAATCTTGCACACCGTATTTTCCCATATCTGTTGAAAAACATGGTCATAGATCACTCTAATCAAGTCTGGTGTACAGATATCACGTACATTCCTATGGCTAAAGGCTTTGTCTATCTGTGTGCAATTATAGATTGGCATAGTCATAAAGTACTGGCTCATCGTGTATCGATCAGTATGGAAACAGACTTTTGCATAGATGCGTTGCAAGAAGCAATTGCGAAATATGGTTGTCCAGAGGTGTTTAATACAGACCAAGGCAGTCAATTCACAAGCAAGGCATTTTTGAATGAGTTAAAATTGCGAAATATCTGTATCAGTATGGATGGGAAAGGACGGTGGATAGATAATGTGATGATTGAGCGGTTATGGCGTAGCGTGAAGCATGGGGAAGTCTATTTGAAGGCTTACGATACGGTTAAACAAGCGAAACAATCAATTGCTGAATATTTGGATTTTTATAACATGATACGTCCTCATTCAAGTTTGAATAAGGCAACACCAAATGAATTTTATGATCAACATTTACTAAAATGTAATGGCAGCATAATTTAAATATTTAGAGCGGATTTATCACTTATAAAACTAAATTGAGTGGTCTAATTAACGGAACCACATTAATTTGTATTCAATCCATGTTGCAAAGCGACTGAAGCAATTGAAACGTCCGGTGCTTTACAAGCCTGAACGATCTGCTGTTTAAATTCAGCACTGCATGTTCTTCGATTTTTCTCAAGAGATGTGATGGATGTCTGGTTATTTGCAGTCATAAATTTAGTCCCCACTTGTTTTTAAGTAGGGACTAAATTAAGGCTTATAGGATGAGTTCATAAGGTGTGTTCAGCGAACGCTTACGTTTTGAATAGATTTAAGAAATTAGGCAGACCTCATACCCAAGTTGTCACTTGAATTTGTATAACTTAGGGAAGATCTACCTCTAAAGCCTTTATGCAACAGAGTCGTTTTTATCCTAGGGTCCTTACCACTTGTATTCTTTACGAACATATATCTAAAAAAGTGTAGCAAGTTGCTACACTTTTCGCTAGATCAGCTCTTTACCAAAAATATCATTCAGTCTTTCACGAATACTTTGAACGAATTCCGGATTGTTTTTAAGTTTATGCTTCATATTTCGTTTAAAGTCATTCAGCCCCATACCAATTTCAGCAAAATCCATTTGGAATAAAGTGTCATTAATGACAATATTTGCTTGAGAGTCAGTGAGGCATCCTACTTTTTTAAACCACTTCTTGAACTGCTGATAATTTTCATCATTATTAAAAATATACCAAGAACGTACATTCGTATCGAATTTAGCCCCTAATTCTTTTACGGATGCATTGTCTTCAAATGGAACATCAAGATAGATTTTTTCGATCACTGCAATTTCATCCAGTGCCTTATCAGCAATCCGATGATGCAGTTTAAAATTCACACCTACAATTGGACGGCCTTTCTTAACGGTTTCATACTCTAATTGTAGATCTGTATTTTCGTTAATTTCTGCCACTATTTTGTCTAATACATAGCGTCTAAAATCTACCCAGCGATCATATTTGGTTTCATTAATATCAATCAGTGCTTTCAAGTTTTCTAAAAGTAATGGCACTTCATAACTCTTTTGATTGGCGTACTTAAATTCGTTTTTAATGAAATAAGTATAAAGACTCATACTGGCAACAGAATCTAGGGCAAAAAGATGTTTTAGCTGATAGGTAGTAAAATTACCCCCAGCCAGTTGAGTGAAATACGGCAACACCTCACTGGTAAAACGAATCTGAATTGCATTTTTAGAGTCATCTTCCCATCTTAACTCACGGATAATGGGAACGACAGAATGTACTTTTTTAGTCTTTCTCTTACCATTATCAGCAGGCTCCTCAATAATAAAATGAGCTACTCGGGATGAAAGCTCTTTATAGATCCGATCTATTGCAACATTAATTGAATTACGTTTATTTAATCCTAGTAAATCTGCCAAATCATCCTTATACAAATAAATATAAGTTTGTTCGGTAATTTCACTATTTACCTTATTTTTCTCACTATAATTCGCAACCGCCATTGCATATAGAAGTGCCTTATATTCATTGGATGACAACTCGATTGGGCGAATTAATCGGTTACTGGTACTGACAACGCCATTATGGCGAATGTTGCCTATACAGTAGGGAATATAATTCGTTTCTTCTTGCAATGGTTCAGATTCTGTCATAACCGTGATATTTATAATTTGACTTAGTTTTTATATACAAAAGTGGAAAAACTTTCAAGACTTTCACCACAAGATTCTAAAAGTGGAAGGTCCGTCATCAAAAAAAAGCGTTATTATCCGGTTTTTTGCCTTTAAAGTGGAATTAAATACAATATTTCCACCCTACAGTGACAGACCTTCCACCTTTAGCCCCCGAAATTACAGTTTAGAATGACTATTTTTATTTTTTCACCCACATTCAGATAGGTTAAATTAAATAGAAACCCTGATGTGACAAGGCTTCCACCTTTCAGTTAGATTCGAAAGGTATAACTGCACATATAATCATCAGGAAATATCCAATAAAAACAGATTATCCACAGGTTAAAAATATACAGTGACAATCATTCCACCTTTAAGGCTTAGTTACGAGACTTTATTAACATATTAAATAATTGTTTTTTAAATTATTTTTAAATAAAAATAGCGGTTTAAAAAATAGCAGTGACAAACCTTCCACCCTAGTGACAGACCTTCCACTTTAGAGTGACAAACCTTCCACTTTAGAGTGACAGACCTTCCACTTTAGAGTGACAGACCTTCCACTTTAGAGTGACAGACCTTCCACTTTAGAGTGACAAACCTTCCACCTTTAAAACTCTAAGCATTTGTTTTATAAAATAAAAATACACTCTTAATTATTAATTAGCTAAATAACTAATTATTCTAATTATTAATTAAGCTAGCTTAGTTAAAGATTTATTTTTAAGCTGTTTTACATCTGAACAAATAGGATTTATAAATTTTAAAACTATAGTAAGATGAGTGAAAGTTATTTATATTACTAAACATTCAAATACGGAAGCATCTGACACGCATGTCTGCAAAAATTATTACTGTTGCTAATCATAAAGGCGGATGTGGCAAAACAACGACTGTTGTGCACCTAGCCTCAGAACTTGCCAATCTGGGCAACAAGGTTTTAGTCATTGATTTAGATCCTCAAGCAAACGCAAGTTTACACATTGGGATCCAACATCCAAGCGAAATTGTTGTGACTACAGCAGAATTACTAGTGGGCGATATTTCGTTGTTGGCAGATGCATTACAAGAAGAAACGAACTTTGAAAAAGTATCATTAATTTATGGTTCCTTGAATTTAGGAAAAACTGAAGACCAACTAAAAGAAGAAGCTCCCCGTCCTTCTGAAGAGTTAAATATCAAGTTAGAACTGTTAAAAGATCTTTATGATTTTATATTGATCGACTGTCCACCTAGTCTTAAATTATTAACCAGCAATGCCCTGGCATCTTCAACACATGTCATTATTCCTATCGAATCCGGATCACAATATGGATTGTATGGGGTAACAGATCTTTTAAATCATCTTGAAAAGATCAAACGTATTAATCCAGATTTAGAGCTTTTAGGCGCTTTACTAATTAAGCATGATGAACGTCAGAATGTCTGTAAGCTGATTCGGAATGAAGCCTTAAAACAGGTAGGAAAACTTTTAGAGACCACCATTCCTCAAAGTACTAAAGTTAATCAAGCAGCGATTCTGCAACAATCACTTTTGAATGTAGAAAAAAATTCAAAAGTACGTAAGGCTTTTGAAAGCCTTGCCAATGAAATTGTAGCTAAAGTTTAAACCTGAGAGTATTATGGCAAGCACCAAAGAGCTTTTAGCTCAGAAACTGAAACAGAATACAGAAAAACATCAGCAAGCACAGAAAGACAATATTAGAGAGCTGAAAGAGTTTAGACGTAATGTTCCTATTGAGGATATTAGCCGCAATCCAAACCAGCCGCGTAAATTATTTGAAGAGTCACAATTAAAAGAACTGGCGGATTCCATTAATGAAGTCGGTCTGTTGCAGCCCATTACAGTGCGTAAACTTGATAATCTGAAATATGAACTCATTGCAGGCGAGCGGCGCTTACGGGCGCACCATTTACTCGGCAAGTCTGTGATTGAAGCGATTATCATTGATGCGAATAATGTAGAAGCATCTTTGTTAACCTTAGCAGAGAATTTAAAGCGTCAGGACCTGACAGATTATGAAATTTTTATTGGCCTGAACTCACTTGATGAGAAGTTAAAGAAAAACAAGCAACGTTTAGCCAATTCACTGGGTTTAAATCGCGAAGATATGTACAAGTATTTAGCATACGAAAAACTGCCTCAAGTAATTTTAAATGACCTTGATGTGGAACCAGGCCTACTAGGTCGTACTGCTGCAACTGCATTCAAAAAATTTCTGTCGGATCATATAGAGCAACTTTCTGAGGCCGAAAAGGCTTTGCTAGGGGCTTGGGAAAAAGTAAAAGACAAAAAACTAGAGCAAAGTAAAGTTACTGCCTATGCTGAAAAAATATTGAGTCAGGATCCAGGAAAACTGACCACAACATCTGTGGTTAGAAAAATTGAATATGCAGGTAAGATTGCGGGGAATATCAAACTCAATCAAAAACAGCTTAAGGTTTCTCTGAATATCTCGGAAATTGACGAAGCTAGTCTCTTACAACTAGAAGATTTTTTAAAACAGCTTATTCAGAAAAGTGAAAAAGTGTAGCAACTTGCTACAGTTTTTTTGACAATCTCAAACTAGGGCGTGTTATCAATTAAGCCAGAAAGATCGCTGATAAGAAGTTTTGAGCCAATTTATCATAGCGTGTGGCAATAGCACGATACTGCTTGAGCTTGGCAAAAAAGTTCTCGATCAGATGTCTTGCCTTGTAGAGATGTCGATCATAATCACGCTGATCAATAGAATTACTTTTCGCTGGCATCACAACTTGACCCTTCGCCTCTAAAATTGGATCAATGACCCGATCCCTAGAGTTGTAGGCTTTATCCATAAGCCAGATCTGGCTCAACGATAAGTCCAGCAACACATCTGAACCATTTAAGTCATGGACCTGCCCATCAGTGAGATAAAATCCTGTCGGGTTGCCTAAAGCATCAGTACGGGCATGAATTTTGGTGCTTAAGCCCCCTTTACTGCGTCCAATCGCCTGATTTTTTCCCCCCAGCGCTGTGTTGATGAGCACGTACAATGGTAGAGTCTAACATGGCATATTCATTATCACTGTCATGTGACAGTACTTCAAAGACTCTCTGCCACACACCTGTTTTAGCCCAACGACTAAAACGAGTATGCACGACTCTAAAATCACCAAAGCGTTCTGGTAAGTCTCGCCACGGGATACCTGAACGATACTGAACCGTACTGGGTTTATCGGAGACTTTTTTATTTAAGTTAGGCCACCTGACCTAACGGGTTAATCTTATCATAGTACATTGCTTCAAACTCAAAAGGTGATACAACCCAGTGCACTGTGTACACGCTTTTTATTGAACCAATCTACCCAGTTTAGTGTCGCAAGTTGTACATCTGCTAAACCTTGCCAATCTGCTTTTAGATATTCAATCACCTCTGTTTTGTATAAGCCATTCACCGTTTCAGCCAGAGCATTATCGTATGAATCACCAGTTGTACCGACTGATGCTCGTAAATTTGCTGTTTCTAAACGATTGGTATAGCGAATAGAAAGATATTGAACACCTCTATCGGAATGATGAATCACATTCTTTGGCATGCCTCGATCGTGCAATGCATTGCTCCAATGCATCGAGCACCATATCTGTATTCATTCGTGTAGATACTTTCCATCCAACTATTGCTCGTGAGAACACATCAATAACAAATGCGGTATATACCCAGCCTGAATGAGTTTGAATATAGGTAAAGTCACCCACCCATAGTTGGTTTGGATGATCAGCATTAAAATTACGTTTCACTAAAT
>NZ_VPDG01000020.1:0-44082 GCF_013417805.1 Acinetobacter sp. YH12226
GCCGAGTCGTAAAGCTCAGAAAGCTGTTATTGAACAAAGAAAGTTAAATCCTGTGCTTGACTCTTGTGGTTAAAAACAGGACATTTTAAATGGTTTATCGCATAGACATTTTAATTGGTGAATAACAGCCCTTGTAAGTCCAAAATAGAAATATCCGCTTTCAGACTCTGGCATTGATTATGCCACCTAACATTAAAAGTGACATTGGCCATACATTTTTAGCCAAATTATGCGTTGCCCAGATCCTCAGTATTAATCGGTAGAAAGTGTGCGTGATCTAGACTGCTCAAGCATAGATATTTGAGTACTTTCCGCCTGTAAAACTGGGTTAAGACGATTACTTTTCAATTTGATTTGCAAGCGCAGTTCATTATTGGAGTCCGTATTACGCTTAGCATATGGTGCATAAATTTACGCGCTTCATCGAGCAATTCGGTTGTATACATATCGAGATTCCTGAGATCATGACTGGTCAGCCGTGTAGAATCAGCTGAAGCAAGACCTCTAATAAATTATTGTTATTGTTTATTTTTTAATTTAATTATTTTTATTCAATTTATAAAATCGTTCTAATCATTATTTTTATTTTCAAACGCTGTGATGAGCTAGTTTAAGCATCTGGGAGATGCGCTGATCGGCTTCATCCGATTCTGTCTTTCCCCAATCAATTGAGGAAAGACATCATTCAGTTTTAAGCACTACGCTTCAAACCTTCGAGCCGTAGTGAGTCAGTCATATTTAACAATAGTTGTTCGGTTTTTGTCCAGCCCAGACATCCATCAGTTACAGACTGACCATAAGTCATTTGCTCAGAAATTTTCTGGTTGCCGTCAACAAGATGACTTTCTAGCATTACGCCACGAACATTGGTCTGTAAGCGTTCTGCCACGATCTGCTCCAATACTTCAGGCTGCAGCATCGGATTTTTTGAGCTATTGCCATGACTACAGTCAATCACCAATGCCGGTAAGTCGATCTGATGTTTGGCCCGGATTTTCTCAATTTCTGACAATTGGTAATTTGGTCCGCTATTCGAGCCACGTAAAATCAAATGTGCTTTAGGATTACCTTGCGAGTGTAAAATGCATGGTAAACCAGACTGGCTCATCCCCAGGAATTGATGAGGATGAGAGGCAGACTGAATGGCATCTAATGCAATCTGGATCGAACCGTCAGTACCATTTTTGAAACCGATGCTGTACGGCATATGGCTGGAAATTTCGCGATGAATTTGCGATTCGCTGGTACGTGCGCCAATCGCACCCCAAGCTAATAAGTCATCGAAATAAGCAGTTGCCATCGGGCTAAGAATTTCAGAGGCAATGGGCAGACCCATTTCAATGATTTTTAGGTATAAGTCACGAGATTTTTCCAAGCCCAATTGCATATTGGATGAACCATCCAGATTTGGATCGTAAAGGAAACCTTTCCAGCCTACGGTAGTCCGCGGTTTTTCGATATAAGCACGCATCACCAGGAAAATCTGATCAGATAGCTGTGACTGAAGCTGTTTTAATTTTTCTGCATAGTCTAGCGCCGAAGCTTCATCATGAATGGAACATGGGCCGGTGACCACCATCAAACGATGATCCTTGCCTTCTAATATATTTTGAATGATTTGACGATGTTCAGCGACTTGGCTGGCCAATTGCGGAGACAGTGGCAATTGCTGCTTAAGCTGCTGAGGTAAAATTAAAATGCTTTCAGCATGATGTTGTTGTGATGTATTTGGGGTATTCATGACTTTAATCCTGGGACTGGCAATCAGTCCAAACTTTTATTTGAGCGTTATGGGTCTAATCGAAAGTGTTGTGAGTGTCATTAGCTGACTAAAATAAGACCAATAAAAGTTGTTAAAATATGAATAGTTAAAGTTTGTCATGGCTGTCTCCAAAATATTTTAAAAAATGAAAGGCATAAAAAAACCTGATCAGGGTTGCCGATCAGGTATAAACTGGTGGGCAACCTTTTCATTGCCCAAACGCATTCAGGCAATTAGCTAAACTGCCAGAAATAAAAATATGCGTTTGAAATGATAGGTTGCTTTAACATGTTATGTCTTTCATAAAATGTGATTCTGAAATTAAAATACGCGCTCTGTGATCATTTGACAAGCATTAAATATAAAAAAATATTTATTAACTTTTCTACTTTTATTTATCGATTCATCAAAGCGTGATATATATCACTAAAAGTGGTAAAACCCACAAACTTATCGCGGGTTTTACCAAAGAAACTTCATTTTAATCCGAAGATTAAAAATTAACGTGAAACACGATTCCAGGCATCACGCACTGCAAATTTAGCCTGTTCCCAGTTTAAACGTGATTGACCTTTCATTTGTTCCCATTTCAATCTCAAATCAGGTTCTACGTCTTCAAAACGAGTATGGGCATCATAGCTGCCACGGTTTTCATAACCAACTCGATAGGCCGTATCATAATCACGGTCATAATCCAGATCGCTATAGGTGGTACGAGCATCTGAATAGTATGGCGTATTGATCGAATTATCACGCCAGTAAGCCTGTTCTTCTGTTGGATTTATAGCTTCGCCTACACCTTTACCTGCCAGACCGCCAACAACAGCACCGACTACACCACCGACAGCGACACCCACTGGACCGCCTGCAGCACCAATGGCTGCACCTGCCGCTGCGCCACCTGCAGCACCTACACCTGTACCCACAGGATGTGCGCCAGGCTCACCAGTAATTGGATCGGCATTTAAATCATCGCGGACATCTTTAGGCGCATTCTTAATTACATCACGATCAAAATTATCATTCGACATAGAGCTTATCCTTATTCTTTAAAATGGTTTTATCACGTATTTTCATACGTCCTATTTAATATAAGCATCTGGCATGTAATGACATTAGCAGGCGTGTGTTGTTTCAGTGACTCTCTGTGAGGCTTTCATGCACTAATGTATCCTGAATCAAGTAAAAGCCGCATAAAAAAGACCGGTTTAATACCGGTCTTTTTTAGATTAAAACAGCTTAGTCAAAATGAATGACTGTACGGATCGACTTGCCTTCATGCATTAGGTCAAAAGCTTCATTGATCTGACCTAATGGCATGGTATGTGTCACAAAAGGCTCAAGCTGAATTTCACCTTTCATGGATTGCTCTACCATTCCCGGTAATTGTGAACGACCTTTCACCCCACCAAACGCAGTACCCATCCATTTACGACCTGTGACTAACTGGAATGGACGGGTTGAAATTTCTTTACCTGCTCCGGCTACACCAATAATCACTGACTGACCCCAGCCACGGTGCGCACATTCTAGTGCTGAACGCATTACATCTACATTACCGATACATTCGAATGAATGGTCTACACCCCAACCAGTCATTTCGACAATCACTTGCTGAATCGGCTGATCATAGTCGTTTGGATTCAGGAAATCTGTCGCACCAAACTGTTTCGCCAGTTCAAATTTATCCGGATTGGTATCAATCACAATGATACGGCCGGCTTTGGCCTGACGTGCGCCTTGTACTACAGCAAGACCGATACCACCTAAACCAAATACTGCAACACTGTCACCTTCCTGAACTTTAGCGGTGTTATGTACTGCACCAATACCGGTAGTCACACCACAGCCCAGCAGGCAAACATGCTCATGGTTGGCTTCAGGATTAATTTTTGCCAGAGAAACTTCAGCAACCACGGTATATTCTGAAAAAGTTGAACAACCCATATAGTGATAGATCGGCTCGCCATTATAAGAGAAACGGGTCGTACCATCTGGCATGACACCTTTACCTTGCGTCGCCCGTACAGCAACACACAGGTTGGTCTTGCCTGATTTACAGAACAAGCATTCGCCACACTCAGCAGTATAAAGCGGAATCACGTGATCGCCCGGTTTCAGGCTGGTGACACCTTCACCGACTTCAACGACCACACCCGCACCTTCATGACCCAAGATTGCAGGAAATACACCTTCAGGATCTTCACCAGACAAGGTAAATGCATCGGTATGACACACGCCTGTATGGCTAATTTTTACCAGTACTTCACCTGCTTTTGGTGGAGCAACATCCACTTCTACAATTTCTAATGGCTAGCCTGGACCAAATGCAACTGCTGCACGTGATTTCATGTAAAACTGTCCTTTTTTTGCTGATTTACAGATGACTAACAGTAACCTCTTTCTATTCGGAGATTCAACTATTAACATCACAAGATAAGGAATAAAAGATCCTATAATTAATGGAACATCAATGACTAAACCTTCGCCTTTTGTATGTTTGAGCATTTTTACTTTTAGCATCATGCTTTCTGGCTGTGAACCGGCTCCCAACACTGCTGAAGAAGCGAAAATCACGCCAGTTCGACCTGCACACTGGATCGACAATCAACTTTCAAAACAGCAGATCAATAGCGGTAAAACGGCTTTTTTGCCGCTCTATGATGGCTTTATGAGTATGGCAGCGCGTCTGCACCTAATTAACAAAGCCAAATATCATCTGGATCTGCAATATTACATCTGGAAGGATGATTATATTGGCAATATGATCTTGTCTCAATTACTCAAAGCTGCCGATCGCGGTGTCAAAGTGCGGGTTCAGATTGATGATCAAAATGGCACCCAGCTTGATGACAAGCTTCTTGCTCTAAGCCAACATCCAAATTTTGAAGTCCGGATTTTTAATCCCTATAAATTTCGTCATTTACGTGCGCTGGATTATGGTTTCCGGATGAAAAAGGTTAATCATCGCATGCACAATAAATTAATCATTGCGGACGGAACTGCAGCCGTGACTGGTGGCCGGAATATCAGCAGTGAATATTTTGATGCCAGTGAAGATTTTCAATTCACCGATGTTGATATATTCTTCGCGGGGCAAAGCGTAACAGATGCCAATCAGACCTTTATTAACTTCTGGAATGATGATCTGAGTTATGATGTACGACAGGTGCTAAATGATGCCGGCCATCCTGAAATGCTCAAAAGGCTCAGAACTGAATTTGAACGTGAAGATGTTGATGAAACTGAACTCAAACGCCGGGTGGGCATTGCCGAGAAACAAGTCGAACAACACTTAAAAAAACAACCTATGCACTGGGCGGCAGCTTATTTTGTTGCGGATAGTCCCGCAAAAGCCCGTCCTCATGCCAAAAATGGCGATTATATTTATACCCATATGCTTGAATTAATGGGTGAGCCAAAAAAACATCTGGAACTAGTGTCCTCATATTTTATTCCCACGCAAAAAGGGGCCGACTATTTAACCCGCCGTGCGCAACAAGGTGTGAAAATCAGAATCCTGACCAACTCTTTTCAGGCCAATGATGTGGCTGCGGTGCATGCCTATTATCAGCAATATCGTCAGCAATTATTGAAAAGTGGCATCGAACTCTGGGAATTTAAACCCTACATTGTCCGTCCGGAACGGACCTGGTATGAAATTATGACTGGAGACATCATCCCGGCTAAAAACAAAAATAGCTCCAGTTTGCATGCCAAATTTTTTGATCTGGATGGCATGGTGTTTGTCGGTTCATTTAATTTTGATCCGCGTTCAGCCTATCTGAATACCGAAGTCGGTCTGGTCATTGAATCGGAAGATTTTCAGAAGGAAATCACCAGTGCGATGGATCAGTACTTACCACGCGTGGCTTATCAACTTAAACTGAACGAAAAAAATGAAATGATTTGGCTGGAACATCAAAAAGATGGCCGTAGTATTCAGCATTTACATGATCCGGAAACTACAAAATTCCAGCGTTTTATGATGAATCTGGTGACGAAATTTCCCGGTGAATGGTTAATGTAATGACATTAGAATGACCTCACAATTACGACGACATGAAAAGCCTGTATTTTGAGAATGACCGCTTAAATTAACTTAGTCCAATCATCGTTTAAAGGGTTTTACAGTCTATTGCGCTTACTTTAGAATTACATTTTTCTCGTATTTTGCGATTGTTCGCCCTCCACTCCCATGCAATTTTTTGATCTAAGCCGTCAGTTTAAGTTCAGTGATATTCTGACGCCTGTAAAAACCCTCCATGATTTATCCCAGCAAGAATGGTATTTGGCCAAAATTCGGGTGGAACATGACTGTCTGTCCGACTCCGATACGGTCGAGGGACAGGTAGTTTTGAAATCCAGTGAAAATATTCAACTTGAACTGGAATGGCTGATTCAGGATAGCGGTTATGAATTACAGGTTTTATTTAAAGGTGTAGAAACCGAAGCCACTGATGAGACCGGTATTATGTTGAAAGGTGCACAACTGGTCGATGAACAGCAGCAAGTACTTTCTGCCCAAGCGTTGAGCTTATGGATTGATGGCACTCTTTTGCCGATGTTGCCCGAGATCCGTCAGGAAATTAAAGCACGTTTAAATTTGTGGGATTATGTCGAATACGATGGCTAATCGCCGAATTTTGTATTTTTTAAAGAGCCCATGTGGCTCTTTTTTATAATCTGAGTGACGTTTTAGATTGATCAAACTGCCGTAGCTTCAGTTTTTTCAGGCAATGCCCAGCTAATTAAGTTATTATAAAATTTATAAAAAATAATAAGAGAATCAAGACATGATTTCTGATAGTGAATGGCAACAGATTCGCCAGGTGGTCGCTGATGCACAACGGGCCGCCATGCATTGCTCTATTGCAACAGTCAACCCCAAAGGCTTTCCTAGTATTACTCCGATCGGAACCGTATTCCTCAACAAAAAGACCAGTATCGGTTTCTTCTTTGATACTTATTCCACTACTTTTTCTGAGAATTTACAGCATCAGCCGATGGCATGCATACAGGCTGTGAACAGTAGCAAACTGTTTTGGTTTCATTCGTTACTTAAAGGTAAATTTAAGCGTTATCCAGGAGTACGCTTATATGCAGAAATTGGTCCTTTACGTCCGGCCTCGCTTGAGGAAATACGACAGGTGGAGTCGCGTATTCGAGCTTTAAAATGGACCAAAGGTAGTCAGTTAATCTGGTCCAGCTTTCATCATGTCCGGGAGATGAAGATCAATAGCTATCGCTGGATCGAATATCCAAATATGTGAATAAATAAGGTCAATAACTTACAAATAGTAAGTTTATTTCTTATCTATAGCCAAAAAGCTCTTTAACCATTTTTCATCTGATTATTGGATTAAATATTAAACCAGACCCACATGCTCAAACATTGTCCGGTAACTTTCGGCTTTTTTCTCCAGAGAAACCGGATATGCTCGAGAAGATGAAGGCATGCGATATAAATGCAGATCACGTCCGACAAAATAAGCCTGACTTGGTTGCCCAATACTCGGCTTTAGAGTCCCTTCAGGCATGGACAGCATCATGGTGTCTGTGGCCTTGTCGCCTGTGGTCATAATATGATTACACTGCGGCATTTGGCTGAGCAGTTGCTCAATATTGGTGGGTACTACTATTTCCAAAAATTTGTCTGAAGCATTGCCCTTTAAACGCCGGATCTGATAGCCACTATCAAAAATCGCAATCCCCGTTTCTGTTAAAAACTCCCGGATCAATTGTTCCTGAAATTTTTTATTGGGTAGATCTAAAAAGTAATCTTTATTTTCAAAGAAAATCAGTCCAAAAATCCGCCACATATCATTTTGATAGTTTGGATAATAAAAGTTCATTTTCCAGCGTGTGGCAGGTGGCGGAAAACTACCCAACATCAGTAATTTGGCATTGGGCGGTAAAAATGGCGGTAGCGGATGCGTTTCAATATCAGACATAGAATTAACTAAATTGAGAGATTTCAACTATTTTAGAAGGTCTTCCGAATCTTGCCAGCTACTTCTTGTCCCCAAAGTGTATAAACTTCCTTACTCGGATGAAAACCATCTGCAGCCATTTGTAAATTCATGGCACGATACTTCTCAATATCGTATTCAATCCATTGCATATTCACTTGCTGATTCACAAAATTTTCTAGTTGCTGGTTCATCTGTTTAGCATACTGGCCAAATAGCCAGGCTAAAGGATTCGGTAGCGCCGGAAACATATTCATTGGCGGCACACCGGCAGCAATGATCAGTTTCGGACTAAATTTTTGCTGAATTTTACTATAAAGCTGTTCCTACTTCTGAATCCAAACCTCGACAGGTATCAGTTTGGTCACATCATTGACGCCAACCGACGTGACGATTACATCATAGTGCTGGACTTCTATTTGGTCCAAAGCATGAATTACTTTTGAGCTGGTATCGCCTGTTTTGGCCTGTAATTTCCAGTCAATTTCAAAGTCATCTTTCAGTTCATGCAGAATTGCACCCAGTAATGCGTCATCCTGATGTTCTACTCCTACACCTGCTGCTGCCGAATCCCCTAAAATCAGCAGAGACAGTTTGTTGCCGGTTCCGGTTTGACCTTCACGTGCACCTTCAGGTTCCGGCAGTCTTAGGGTATTTTTCTTGACGCGATTACCCTGAATGACGAGTGCAGGAATCAAGGCAATGGTGGCGGCTTTCAGCAACATAGTGGGCTAATTTATATAAAGATATACTTGATTTTACCTGAGTTTATTCTTTTGAACTATTTCCTCAGCAATCATTTTAGATGAATGTTCACCTAAATTTGACTGAGATAGGATTCTTGCAAAATATAGGCTTATACATCTTGCCCTTGGGTAAATCACAAAGGATAAATATAAAAAAATCCCGCTTAAAAACGGGATTTTTATGACAATCAAAGCTTAGATTTTATAGTCATTCCAGCGATTCATACGCTTAAAGGTTCCCACATCATTAAAACGCACGCCCACTTCTTTCATTACTTTATGCGCCGTTTTAGACGTCAGTTGACGGATATAAAATGGCTCCTTGACTACAAAGTGATGAATCGCATGGGTCGAACCAAAATTACAGCAGAATAACTGGAACGGGACCATCCACCATGGATTGAGCACTTGGGTTTGTTTGATCACATCACGTGGATCAATATCGCCATAGTAATGCATATTTGAACTGACAAACTGCAAGCTAAAAGAACGGATAAAGTTCGGAATCACCCAGATGACTGCCAGCAGATTCACGATCGGCATCGTGTTGACAATACCTTGTGACCAGAGCATCTCATAACCAAATAGCGGTGCAATCGCATTTAAACCATGAAAAACCACAAACAGATAGCACAATCCATAGTAAATAATGCTGAGAGGTAAAAAGCCGAATAACTGAGAAATCATGGCAATTTTACGTTCTTTTTCAGGCTGTTTTTCCAGAAAAAGATGAATCATCTTAAACATCTGAAATGGACGCAGATACACTGACATCAACTGGTCACTAATGACCAGAATTCGGCGAATGCCCCAAGGCATACCATTACTGATGCCACGTTCTTCCAGGTCATGTTCAGTGCCTGAATATTTATGATGATGCAAATGTAAACGACGACGTGCCCACGGACTGATGGTGTTTGGACGTGCCAACCAGACCAGTGCTAACATCAAATGATGTGCCCAAGGTGTTTTTTTGAAATACATATAATGAATCAGGTCATGTTCCAATTCATGGGTCAATGACGCAAAAATCGCAATCAAGGGAATGGTAAACCATGCTGAGAGATAACCTGTTCCATATGCTACCGCGCATGCAATCATGCCTGCCCAGGCAAAGCCTAAAATACTCGCACCGATAAAGTTCTGATGTTTGAGTATGGGATAACGAGCACGCACCTCTTCCCCGGCCTGGGTAACGATACTTCTGACCTTGGAGATTCGCTGCTGGTCAGTCATATCCGCAGATGTAGACATATGGACAACCTTTAATTTCTGGACGGTTGTACATTAAAGGAAATTCTAAAAAAGAGAAGTTATCTTTCCACTTTTAGAGTGAGTATGTCTAAGTTTTGGACAGTTTGGAAAAGTTCTTAAAATTGGCGAAAATTAGGAAAAGTTAAAGAGGGTCTTTCTCATGAAACGAAAATTTAAAAGTAATTGATTTAATTGCAAATTCATCAATAAAATAAAAATATAATTTTTGATAATTTAAAACTTTATTTTAATAATCAATATATTAGGATTTATAAAATTTCGCTTTTTTGTAAATTCAAGCTATACATTTTTTAGAAAAAAATACTGATTCAGAAATTTTTCTCAGTTTGTCATAAAAAATAAAAAGAGAAGCGCTCTAGCTTCTCTTTTTATAGATCTAAGAGCGCTTTTAACCTAACTTGTTCACCAGTTTAAGTGGTAATACTTTCATGGCTAGACCGAGTGGCAACCAAGGCCATTTCGGCACATAAGCCTTAACTGGTGCTTTTTCAATTTCTGCTGCCAATAAACGCGAACCAGTTTTTTCATCTACTTCAAAAGGTAGCTTTTTTGCCCCTTCATTAATTTCAGTACGAATATATCCTGGGAAAATGGTGGTCACTTTTATTGGCGTATCGATCAATTCAGCTCGAATGCCTTCCGCTAAATGAGCCACGCCGGCCTTACTTGCACCATAAGCCGTTAAATGTTTTGGCATACCGCGCATTGCACTCATAGATGAAATCATCACCAGATGACCAGAGTTTTGTGCACGGAAGATTTCAACTGCAGCTTCACATTGTGCTAATGCCGAAATAAAGTTGGTTTCAACCGTGGCTTTATTGATAGCAAAATTACCTTTACCAATCCGGCGGCCCTCACCGACACCAGCATTCACAATAACTCGGTCAATGGTGCCAAAGTCTTCTTTAAAAGCACGAAACACTTCAAACACTTGATCGTAATCGGTGACATCTAGTGTTTTGGCAATGACTTTGATGCCATATTGGCTTTCCAGTTCCTGCTTTAAGATTTCCAGACGCTCCAAACGACGTGCACAAATCGCCAGGTTATAGCCTTTTTTCGCAAATTCACGTGCCATACCGGCGCCGATCCCTGAACTTGCACCGGTAATTAAAATTGTTTTAGCCATGTATTTACCCTATTCCTTTATTTTTCTAGCGTATTAGGTTTTCAATCTCATTTTAAATCCAGGTCAATAAGTCTGGACGCTGTGCTTTAATAAAATGATGTTCATTTAAACTGAGTAGTTGCGGTTCATTACCCACCAGACGTAGTGTCGTGATACTGGTATTGGTAATCGCCCAGTTCAGAGCAAAGGTTTTCTCCGGACTAAGGCCCAAAATTTTGCCTACAGCCACAGAAATCACCCCACCTGAGGTATAAACTACTGCATAGCGTGGTCGGCTTTTGGACAACTGGTCACACAGATTTTCTAAGCCGCTTTCCACGCGTGCTTTGAAACTTGGCCAAGATTCATCATATTCATGGTGATAATCATCGCCAGTCCAGCGTGCAATTGCACCGCTAAAAATCTTGCTCAGATAATCCCGTGGATTTTCATGTTCTGATACATCCTGTTTCAGCAATTCAGGCTGATTAAAGCGCGGCTCATAACGGGCGAATACCTGCTGATGATTAAATTCATTCCAAGCACTATCGGTCAGAATCTCACTTTCCGGAAAACATTTGTCCAGTGATAATTGCGCTGTCTGTTGATGGCGTTGCATGGAACCAGCCACCACATAAGGCACTTCTTTCAGGATTTCTTCAAAATAGCGACCCAAAAGCTTTGCCTGTAACTCGCCGTTGGGCGAAAGTTGATCGTAACTTTCTGCGCCAAAAGAGGCCTGGCCATGCCGGATCAAGTAAATGGTTGTCATTTTGGCATTATCTCTTTAAATTTAAGCACATACTTTTGTGCAATCTCATTGGCTTCCAGTTTTTGCTTGCCAATCAGTTTTAAGGCACGAATATGCAAGGCATGAATCACCACCCAAAAATCCTTGAACGCTGGATTATTAGTCTGTTTATGGTAATAACGATAATAGATCTGCTGGGCAATCACCGCGAGACGGAAAATTCCGAACACCTCATAAAACGCCCAGTTTTCCGGTTGCAGGCCGGTTTTTCCCAAGTAGTAATCCACCACTTCTTTACGGGTAAACATACCTTTTAGATTGGTCGGCTGGCGGCGTGTTGCCTTAAAGATGGCATTGTCAGTATCTTCCACCCAATAGGCTAAAGCAGAACCTAGGTCCATGAGCGGATCGCCGAGTGTCGCCATTTCCCAGTCCAGTACGCCAATCACTTCAGTCGGATTTTCCGGATTTAAGATGACATTATCAAAACGCCAGTCATTATGAATCACACAGGTTTTAGAATCTGAAGGAATATTATCTTTAAGCCAGTTGCGCACATATTTAAACGATGGAACATTTAAAGTTTTAGCCTTTTCATAACGTACATCCCAGCCTTCGACCTGACGGCGACAATAGCCTTCACCCTTACCGAGATTTTCAAGTTCGGTCCCTTGATAAGGAACCTGATGCAATTCGATCAATTTATCAATCACATTGATACATAAAGTCCGGATGTCGGATTCAGTGAGTTGCAGCTCAGGTGGCATTTTGGCACGAGGGATAATTCCTTCCAGACGTTTCATCACATAGAAATCACAACCAATCACTGATTTATCCTGACAAAGTGCGACCATTACAGGCACGACTGGATAGTGTTCAGCCAAGGCTTTCTGCACATGATATTCACGTGCCATGTCATGTGCAGATTTGGCTTTGGTACCTTGTGGCGGACGACGTAAAATTAAATCGGCATTGGCATACTGTAAACGGTAGGTCCAGTTTGAAGCTCCGCCTGAATATTGGGTCACTTGCACAGAGCCTTCAACATTCACATTTTGCTGAATTAACCAATTGGTGATGGCTTGTACGTCCAGTTCTTCACCTGAACGAACTGCTCCACCTACATCAATAACCGCCATAATTTTTCCTTAAAGTCTTTTAATACGTTGCAATCTTCTATTTAAGCCAGTTTATTTTTTGTGGCGTGTACTATAGCCACGTTTCGCCAGTTCCAGTTTGGCAATCATGCCCTTATGTACTTCATCCGGGCCATCGGCCAAACGTAAGGCACGTGCCTGAGCAAAGAATCCAGTCAGTGGCGTATCACGAGAGACACCTGCACCGCCGTGGATCTGGATGGCCATATCGACCACTTTTTCTAGTACACTTGGCGCAACGACTTTAATTGCAGAAATTTCAGTCAGTGCCGCCATATTCCCTAAAGTATCCATTTTATAGGCGGCATACAAGGTCAAAAGACGTGCCTGATCAATCGCAACCCGTGCTTCAGCGACACGTTCCAGATTGCCGCCAAGTTTTAAAATCTCTTTGCCAAATGCTGTCCGGCTCATGCCACGGTCAATCATCAACTCTAAGGATTTTTCCGCAGCACCAATACAGCGCATGCAATGATGAATACGGCCTGGTCCTAAACGACCTTGGGCAATTTCAAAGCCCTGACCGGCGCCACCAATAAAATTCGCTACCGGAACGCGGACATTTTCAAAGCTGACTTCACCATGGCCATGTGGTGCATCGTAGTCACCAAACACTGGCAGCATACGTTCAATTTTTACCCCTGCGGTATCTACTGGAACTAAAACCATCGAATGCTGATGATGACGGTCTTTTGTTTCATCTGGAGTATGTGCCATAAAAATAATGATTTTGGCATTTGGATCGCCCATACCTGATGACCACCATTTACGACCATTGAGAATAATCTCATCACCTTCCACCATCGCCGTTGCCTGCATATTGGTAGCATCACTGGATGCAACTGCAGGTTCAGTCATACAAAAGACCGAACGGATTTTTCCTTCTAATAGTGGCTTCAGCCATTGCTGTTTTTGTTCTTCAGAACCATAACGCCACAATACTTCCATATTGCCGCTGTCTGGTGCATTACAGTTAAATACAGTTGGCGCAATCAGGCTACGACCGGAAAGTTCTGCGATATGTGCATATTCCTGAACTGATAAACCCTGGCCAAGTTCTGGACAAGGGAGAAACATATTCCAAAGGCCGGCTGCCTTGGCTTTGGCTTTTAAGCTTTCCAGTTCTGCTGGCCATTGCCATTTGGTCCAGTCACCGCCTTGATTCAACTCATGAACCTTCTGCCAGAAATCAGCTTCAACCGGTTCAATTTCATCAGCAATAAATTTTTTGGTTCTATTTAAATAATCCTGTGCACGTGCTGAAAGTTCAAACATCTCTGTATCCTTCTAAATATTCTAATTCATACGCTTTACAACACCTTAACCCAAAACCTATTATGAATAAAATGATTTTACCCCATACATTATTATGCATAATATTCATTCCAAAACAGTTATGGATCTGCGAAATTTTCATCGTATCGACATTAACCTTTATCCACTTTTTATGGCAATTTATGAGCAGAACAGTATTTCTAAAGCTGCACAGATTTTATCAGTTAGCCAGTCTGCTGCCAGTCATGCTCTGCAACGTTTAAGACAGCATTTACAAGATGATTTATTTGTACGTACTGGTAGCAAAATGCAACCTACGCCGTTTGCGGAACAGATCTATCCTGAGCTGAAGAATGCACTTTTTGCGATTCAAAATATTTCAATACAGCATCAGCACTTCAGACCGGAAATGATTCAGAGTTTGAAAATTGCCGTTCATGATGAAATTGAGCCGATGATTTTTCCCAGACTGGTTCAGCACTTTCAGCAACTCAATCTAGAAATTCAGCTAAGCAGCATGAAACTGGACCGTAAAAATATAGCAGCAGACCTCGCCTCCCAACAGATCGATTTTGTCATAGATCTGGAACAAAACATTGCTGACAAAATCCAGTTTGAACGCCTGGTGCAAGATGAATTTGTAGTGTGTACACAATTAACAGAAATGAATGAGCAGATTTATCTTGCCTCGCCTCATATTGGCGTGTCATCACGCCGTACTGGTGTTTTGGTTGAAGATATTTATTTAAGTCGGAAACAATATTCACGACAGATTTTTTTACGCTGTCAGCATTACTCAACTGCTCTGCAAATTCTGGAGCAGCAAAAGACAGCCATGCTGACTATTCCTAAAAATGTATTGACGCATTTACAATTGGCTACCAGTCTAAATATTTTTGAAGTCCCTGTGGAACTGCCGAAAATTAATATGGGGATGTATTGGCATAAGGATTTGCAAGAGAATAAAAGACATCAATTTTTGAGAAGTGAAATTTATAAAATTTTTGCTTAGGCTATTTATAAAGGAATGCAAGTTTACTTAGGCTATTTTTATATAAGTTTAGATGGTTGCATCTTCATCTTTTCAGTAGAAAAATATACTTAGGCTATTTTAGCTGGTACAAAACTAAACACTGAGTGATTAGCTTTTAAGCCGTAGATCTACTGGCTTTGCTCTAAAATGGCTCGACTTTTAGCTGTGATTTTACAGCTGGTTTTGCTGATTTGGATCTTGCCTTTGTTAAATCTCTCCATCACCTGGCAAATTGTGCTGGGCCTCGTACTGCTGTGTTTTTCTTATTATCTGCTGCATAAAATTACAGTTTATTTAAAAGATGTTTTCCGCCCCTTTAAGAAAGGCAAAAAATACTGGTGCCGTGTAAAAGCCGTAAGTGATGGTGATACCCTCACCTGCTACCGTTTTAATATCCGTCGCTCTGAAACCAAATTGCGCTTTGCTTTTGTCGATGCCCCCGAATCATCGCAAGCATATGGCAAAGAATCGCAGCATCTGGTCAAAAGCATGGTGAATAATAAAATGGTTCGGGTCAAGATAACCGACATTGACCGTTATGGCCGCTGTGTCGGTGTGGTCTACCGCTATCGCAAAAATATCAATGAAGAGATTGTCAAACGTGGTGCAGCGTGGGTCTATGAAGAATATATCAAGGATAAAAACCATTTACGCTATATGATGGAACTGCAAAATAAAGCCAAGAAACAGAAAAAAGGCCTTTGGAAAAGTAGCCGTCCTGTACGTCCAAGTGTTTATCGTAAACAGGTAAAATCGTAAATTTGGTTTTATCAAAGATAAATTGCAAATAATAAAAAGTGATCAGGACATTCAGATCACTTTTTTCATTTTTTTAGTTTTACCGATTTAATAAGCCAAATGCACCAGAAAGCGGAATGCGCCGGCAATCAGGGCTAGCGTTAAAAATCCTGCCAGCCATAATCCTACAAACCATAATGCCTGTTTGCCTTTCATGACCACTCCTTAATGATAGCCATCATCGCCGACCCTGACCTTATGCCGGAACACCCAATAGGACATACCGGTATAAATCACAATAATTGGAATCAGGATCAAGGCACCAATCAAGGCAAATAACTGACTATTTTCATGCGCTGCTGCCTGCCAGATAGTCACGCTTGGCGGAATAATATATGGCCATAGACTGATCAAGAATCCGGTATAGGCGAGGAAAACCAGAACCAGCATATAGGTAAATGGACCTAATTCACTGCGTCTCTTACAGGCACGCAAAGCCAGCCAGGTAAACAGCAGAACCAGAATTGGAACTGGCATAAAATAGGTAAATTGTGGCTGACTAAACCAGCGTTCGGCAATCTGTGGATGAGTCAACGGCGTATAAATACTGACAGCACCCAATATGATCAGCAAGGCAATAATCAGCTTAGGCATCAGTTTAAACATTCGATCCTGTAAATCATCTCCGGTTTTATAGATCAGCCAACCACAGCCTAATGCCGCATAGAGCACCACCACACTGATTCCGGTGAAAATACTGAAGGGAGTGAGCCAGTCCAGACCTCCACCAACATAGACACCATTTCGAGTTTCAATGCCCTGAATATAAGCGCCTAAAATCATCCCTTGCAGGAAACTGGTGATCGCAGAACCACCAATAAAGGCTTTATCCCACCAATGCTTACTCCGGTTTGCCTTGAAGCGGAACTCAAAAGCTACTCCCCGGAAAATCAAGGCAATCACCATCAGGATAATTGGCATATACAGTGCCGAGAGTACGGTCGAGTAAGCGAGCGGGAAAGCTGCAAATAACCCTGCACCGCCCAAAACCATCCAGGTTTCATTGCCATCCCAGACCGGAGCCACGGTATTCATCATGACATCGCGTTCATCCTGATGCGGAAAGAAAGGAAACAAGATGCCGATGCCCAGATCGAAACCATCGAGAATGGTATAAATCAATACACCCAAACCAATAATCACAATCCAGATTAATGATAAATCAATCATTTTTTATCCTCCTGATCCGGTTGTTCAGGAACTTCTTCGATACGTTCGCGAATACTACTTAATGGCCGGCGTGAAGCCTGCACTACATCGCTATCTGATTCATGATCTGGTCGGGTATGAATAAAATCCGGACCTTTGTGCATCAGGCGCAACATGTAGTAAATTCCGATACCAAATACCACACAGTAGACGACTACAAAAATAATCAGGGTGAGTCCTACCTGTTCAGCGGAAACCGGTGACAATGCATCCTTGGTTCGCATGATGCCGTAGACTACCCAAGGCTGACGGCCAACTTCTGTGGTAAACCATCCCGCAAGCATGGCAATAAATCCGGAAGGTCCCATAATCAAGGCAAACCGGTGTAATGCACGGGACTCATAAAAGCGGCCTCGGGTACGTGCCCACGCTCCCCATAACGCCAGTAACAGCATCAGCACGCCCAGTCCAACCATAATCCGGAAGCTCCAGAACACCACCAGTGAATTCGGCCTGTCTTCAGGCGCAAAGTCTTTAAGCCCCGTAACCTTGCCATCCATCGAGTGGGTTAGAATCAGGCTACCCAAGTTGGGAATTCCGATTGCATATTTGGTTTCTTCGGCCTCCATATCTGGAATACCAAAGAGATATAAGGGCATGCCTTCATCATGATTGGTTTCCCAGTGCCCTTCCATTGCCGCCAGTTTTGCTGGCTGATGCTCAAGGGTATTAATACCGTGCATATCACCGACGATGACCTGCAAAGGTGCTAGTACTAGAAGCAGCCACATCGCCATGGAAAATGAGGTCTTGACCAGTGCATCACGACGGCCTTTGATCAGATGCCATGCGGCTGTAGCAGCGACCAGTAAGGCGGAAACCAGAAAGGCAGCCATGGCCATATGGGCCAGACGATAAGGGAAAGATGGGTTAAACACGATGGCAAGCCAGTCTTGCGGAACAATCAGGCCATTTTCAATCGCAAAGCCTTGTGGGGTCTGCATCCAGCTATTGGAGGATAAAATCCAGAACATGGAAATACAGGTGCCTATCGCAACCATCAAGGTCGAGAAAAAGTGCGCCTTTGGTCCTACTCGTCCCCAGCCAAATAACATGATGCCCAGAAAGCCCGCTTCCAGAAAGAAAGCGGTGAGTACTTCATAGGCCAATAAAGGTCCAGTCACGCTGCCTGCCACCCGGGAAAACTCACTCCAGTTGGTTCCAAACTGGTAGCTCATGACCACACCAGAGACGACACCCATCCCGAATGCCACAGCGAAAATTTTCACCCAGAATTTGAATAGATCCTGAAAAATCGGATTTTGGGTTTTGAGCCAGCGCCATTCCAGAATGGCCAGAAAGCTGGCCAAGCCAATAGAAATTGCCGGAAAAATGATATGAAAAGATACAGTAAAGGCGAACTGTATTCGTGCTAACTCTAATGCAGTTAAACCCAGAGTCATAAGCTTCACCTATGCATTGTTATTTGGCATCTTTGCCCTTCAATTTTTAAGTCATGAATTTTTCTAGTGACATGGCTAGCTTAGGCGTGGCTGTTATAAAAAGTATGTAGTCTTTTGTTGATTATTTTTTAATCAGGTTAAACTATGTAACTCTTGCTGATAAAGAAAATATTACTCTGAATAATTTTTAAAACTCTCCTCTTGAGCTTTAGATAAAACAGGCGTAAATTAGGCCTAAATTTAGTTACCCAGGTTAACTAACCATATGTTTTCCGAATCTCCCCGACTTCGTACGCTGTTATTACGCTGCGCACGACTGATGAGCGATGAGATCAATACGATCTTGTTGTCATCTCAATTAAATTATTCCTTATGGCAGGTGTTATACGTCATCCAGTCAAAGCAACAATGCACGCTGGCAGATATTTCCAGTTATCTCAATGTATCCAAGCCCGGTATTACTAAGCGGATTCAGCAACTGGTTGAACTCGATCTGATTGCCCAACTCGAAACTGAAGACAAACGTCAAAAGCTGTTCAAGTTGAGTGAGCAAGGAATTGAGACCTTTGCGATGTGTTCCAAACAGATCGATGCATTTGAAGATCAGTTGCTTGAGCACATTGCATCAGATGATCTTGAAGGCAGTAAAAATACCTTGATGCAACTCATTCAGCAGTTATATCCCTCATCTCAGGACAGACCTCAATGAGCCAAGAACAAGAAGCGTCTTTATGGACGCCCAATTTTATCCTGATCAGTCTGGTGAATTTCCAGCTGGTTCTGGTGTTCTACTTACTGGTGATTGTGATTGTCGGCTACTCAGTGGCTGAGCTAGGGGCTTCGACTGCACAAGCCGGTCTGGTATCAGGTCTGTTTATTGTCGGCACCCTATTCGGACGATTATTGATCGGAAAATTACTGAATCGGCTGGGTTTGAAAAATACGCTTGTCATTGGCCTGACTGGCTTTCTGCTCTTTTCCGGACTGTATATGATTCCGGCCAAGCTGGAAGTTTTATTGGGTATCCGCCTAATACACGGTTTTATGATGGGTATGGCTTCTACTGTACTGGGTACAGTGATTGCACAGACCATTCCTGCCACACGGCGTGGTGAAGGAATTGGATATTTCAGCATGAGCAGCACCCTTGGCACAGCGATTGGTCCCTTTGCCGGAATCTGGCTGATGACAAATTTTAATTATCAGGTAATTTTCATCTTTACCAGTATTGTTGCGCTCAGCTGCCTGATCTGTGGGCTATTTATCCAGCCACCACGCCTTAAAGCAAGTCATTCGTCAGCAGTCTCTACTCCGCAAAGCACCAGCAAACTGGCTCAGTATATTGAACCGAATGCGCTACCGATTGCACTGATTGTACTGCTGGTGGCTACTTCTTATTCAGGCATATTGTCGTTTATTCACTTTTATGCCAAAGACATTAATCTGGTCGAAGCAGCATCATTCTTTTTCTTAATGTATGCCTTTGCCATTTTGCTGTCGCGTCCTTTTACTGGCCCCTTAATGGACCGTAAAGGTGAAAATATCATTATCTATCCTGCCATTGTGATTATGGCACTGGGAATATTGCTACTCAGTCAGGCGCAAAACTCTGTGATGTTACTCACTAGTGCAGCGTTACTCGGTTTTGGTTTTGGGAATATCCAGTCAGTGTGTCAAACCATTGCGGTGAAAAGTACGACATTACAGCGTATGGGACTCGCAACCTCAACCTTCTTTATTGCCCTGGATGCCGGTCTTGGTTTTGGCCCGTATTTCCTGGGTATGCTGCTGGACCAAATTGGTTATCGCCAGCTTTATCTGTTCTCGGCGCTGCTCACCCTGAGCTGTCTGGTCTGGTATTACCTTCTGCATGGCCGGAAAGCAGGAAAAATACAGCCTTCTCATTAAACGCTTTTAAAAGCGCCGGCTAAACCGGCGCCGGTATTCCAACGGCGTCAGACCGGTTTTTTTATGAAATAAACGGCGGAATGAACTTGGGTCCTGATAGCCGACATTTTGCATGATCACATCCACAGCTTGATCGGTTTCTTCCAGTCGTTTACGGGCGGCTTCAATCCGGATTGCTTGTAAATACTGATTGGGCGGTATGTCTAAGGCTTGTTTAAAGCGTCGAATCAGGGTTCGGCCAGTCACATTAAACTGTTCCGCCAGCTCGTTCAAACTAAAATCTTCATGAAAATGCTGCTCTAGCCAGTTCTGGATTTTTTGTACCAGTTCATCATGGTGCGGCTGGCCAATATTCAGCAATGAATAAGACAACTGGCTATCACGGCGGTAATCAATTACGAAAGATTTAGCCGATTGCATGGCCACCTCAAAGCCATACAAGCGCTCAATCAGATGCAAACCCAGGTCAAACCAGGCCAGGCCTCCACCTGCACAATAGATATTCTGATCCCGGCTAATCATCAGATCGGCATTCAGTTTCACCTTAGGATAGCGTGAACGAAACACTTCCTGAAAACCCCAATGTGTTGTTGCAATCCGGTCATCTAAAATGCCTGCTTCTGCCAGAAAAAAATTCCCCGTACAGTTTCCTGCAATTAAAGTCGCCTCTGCATGTGCAGATTTTAAAAAATGAATCAGTTCTGGATTTTGTTGCAATACATCCTGAATTGGTGCAGCGATGGTCGGTACCACCAGAATATCTGCAGTTTGAATCTCTTGATAAGAAACATGTGCCTGCAACTGCAGCCCATTGATACACCGAATCGGGTGTCCATCCGGACTGGCGATACTCACCTTAAACAGGCGCTGTACATCCCGCTGCTGGATCCGGTTCCAGCTTACGCCAGCCATGGCAAATAAATCGACCACGCCCGTAATGGCCGAAGCCAGTGCCCCATCAAAGCCTAAAATCACCACATCTTGCATATTTTTTTATTTGTCACTTTTCACCCGATTCATGTCATTATTGACAATCCTCCTCAATAAAAGCAACTGCTAGTCTTGATGCTATCTCAAGGATTGCACATTCAGGATAGTACCGTGACCCAACTGATTAATGATAAAGATCTGCATTTCCAGCTTTATGACGTATTCAAACTTGAAGCGCTGACTAAACTGCAACGCTATCAGGATCATGACAAAAATACTTTCGACAGTATTCTGGAAACGGCAAAAGGTATCGCGACTGATTATTTTGCGCCGCATAATGCCAAAGCTGATCAACAAGAACCGAACTTTGATGGCAAACAGGTCAAAACCATTGATGAAGTGAAGACAGCCTGGCAACAGTTTGCCGATGCCGGCCTGCTTTGCGCCCAGCATGATTATGCAGATGGTGGCATGCAACTGCCCACTTTGGTGAATATGGCCTGCAATGCTTATTTTATGTCGGCCAATCCGTCCACCGTGGCTTATTCTTTTCTAACGGCCGCTGCGGCGAACCTGATACAGGCTTTTGCCTCCCCAAAACAAAAGCAAATATTCCTACCGCATATGTTGAGTGGCCGCTTTGCTGGCACCATGGCCATGACAGAGCCGAATGTAGGTTCCTCTTTGGGCGATCTGACCACTAAAGCCATTCCTCAGGCAGATGGAATTTATAAAATTAAAGGCCAGAAAATGTTTATTTCGGGTGGCGATCAGGACATTAGCGAAAATATTGTGCATCTGGTCTTGGCGCGGATTCAGGATGCGCCGCAAGGCGTGAAAGGAATTTCCCTGTTTATCGTACCAAAATTCAAAACCAACGAGGATGGTTCACTCGGTGAAGCTAATGATGTACAGCTGGCTGGCTTACTGCACAAAATGGGCTATCGAGGTACTACATCTACAGTTTTAAGCTTTGGAGAAAATGATAATTGCTTAGGCTATTTAATTGGTGAACCCGGTCATGGCTTAAAATATATGTTCAAGATGATGAATGAAGCACGTGTGGGTGTCGGTCTGGGCGCAGCCATGATTGGTTATCGTGGCTATCTGGAATCTCTGGATTATGCTAAAAACCGTCCGCAAGGCCGGCCAGTTCATGAAAAAACACCTGACTCCAAACCGGTGAATATCATTGAACATACCGATGTCAAACGCATGCTACTGGCGCAAAAGTCATATGTAGAAGGTTCGCTGGCACTTTGCTTATTTGCAGCCCGATTAATTGATGAACTTCAGGCAGCTCAAGATGAAGATAGTGCAATTCTGCTTGATCTCATCACCCCGGTGGTCAAATCTTTCCCTTCTGCCTATGGTCCGAAAGCCAATGATCTGGCTATTCAGGTCCTGGGCGGCGCGGGTTATACTCGTGAATATCCGGTGGAGCAATGTTACCGTGATAACCGGCTCAATCCGATTCATGAAGGAACTTACGGCATTCAATCTCTGGATCTGCTGGGACGTAAACTCTGGCAGCATAATGGCAAAGGGCTCAATCTGCTCATGCAGCGCATCCAGAAGACCTTGTCAGAGATTCATGAACCTAAGATAGTGGAACTCGCAAAGATCTATAAACAGCATCTTGCCACTGTGCAAAAGACTACACAGATTTTAGGCCAGGCCTTGCATCAAGGCAAAGTCAGCGAAGCTTTGGCCAATTCAGGCCTGTATCTGGATATGATGGGTAAGACCATCCTAGCCTGGCTATGGCTGGAAATGGCGAATCAGGCTCAACTCAAGTTTGGCACATCTTCGCAGGCAGAAGATCAGACTTTTCTGGCAGGGAAAATTCAGGCAGCTCAATATTTTATTCGCTGGGAACTCCCTGAAATTGAACATCAGGCCAAATTACTGATGCATCTGGATGATACTTGCCTGAATATGCAAGCCGACTGGTTCTAGGCAGAATTAATCAAAAAATGCGCCTTTATCGGCGCATTTTTATTTTGTAATTCATTAAGCTGTAGAGTTATTTACACCAAATTTTTTAAATAGCTTGGCACGCTTGGAAGGCAAGATATTAGCCTTACTTAAATCGCCCTGATAGTGCTGATATACCCGCTGATCCATGATTTTGTACCATAAAGGTGGAATCAAGGCTGGAATCAGCATGGTTGCATAACCGCTGGGTAATTCTGGCGCTTCATCAAAATGCCGCAACGCCTGAAATGGACGGCTTGGAAAAGCATGATGATCAGAATGGCGTTGTAACTGATACAAAAACAGATTAGTTACGATATTGTTGTTATTCCAGCTATGTTCCGGCAAGGTTCGCTCATAACTGCCATCCGCTTTCTGTCCACGTTTCAGTCCGTAGTGCTCGATATAATTCACAATCTCAAACAGGCTAACGCCATAAAATGCCTGTGTCAGTGTATAAGGAATAATTTTCTTGCCATACGCCTTTAGCATCAAGGCATGATAGCCGGCACTCATGGCCCAACCATGAAACAGCTCATTTTCCTGATTAAAGAATTTCAGTCCCTTACGCTCGAGCCGTCTTTTTTCAATCTGGATTGCAGATTTTAATCCGCCTATTACGGTACGTGGCCAGAAACGGTAAAAAGATTCACCCATTTTTGAAGATGCCGGATCTTCTGGTGTCGCCACCCGTTTATGGTGTCCATAAGGATGTTCGATTCGGAAATGGTTATAGCCCAAAGGCATCAGGCTGGCATGAGACCAGTAATGGTCTTTTTTCTGTGGACGATGGCTGAGTTCATGTGCGGTATTCACCCCCACACCATTAATCGCACCCATAGAAACTCCCAGCAATACCTGATCTAGCAAAGACATATTTGGGCGACTTACGACATAGCCAGCAAAGGCATTGGCTGCCATTTGTAAGGGAATAAATGTTTTTACAATGCGGTCATAATAAGGATCGTTAACCAGTGCCTTGATCTGCTCATCATTTGGGTTATTGGCATCATCGCCAATCAGAGCATCCAATGTCGGAATGATGACATGCAATAATAAAGGCCCGCCCATCGCAAAGACTTTTTGAGTGGCTTTAGGACCAAAATGATAACCGGCCAGAATTCCCATTCCGATCACAGGCAGACCTGGGCTGAGCAACCAGCCAAAACGTTTTTTATCCAGCTTTACACCTTTTAGTGCCGACGCTTCCTGCGTAAACTGCGCTTTCTGGATTTGTGCAGGGGCATTCATTGCGACCTTCCTTTTTTATGTTACTCTGCACTTATAGTTGAATATTTCAGCAGCCGCGAACAGTATTCAACTTCCAGAAAAGCTATGTCAGCGTCTTTGGCACATGCTGCCAAATTCTGGCCTAAAATCACAAAGTTAAAAAATTTATAGTCAATTAAATGAAATAAAACAGAAGAATAGAGTTAGGCATGGATGCTTTAAGTAAAATTTTTGATGATATTCATCTGGAAAAATCGGAATATCTTTATCTGAATGTATTTCATCCAGGTGGCTTTGATTATCAGCATGAGCCTTTTATGCTGGCCTATATCCTGTTACAGGGACAGGCCCAATTAAAGTTCATGAATGGTGATCGGCTGGAGCTGCAGCAAGGTGATCTGGTGCTATTACCTGCAGGTTCTGCCCATCATGTTTCCTGCCCAGACAATGCCGATTTTTCTGAGCACCATGCGATTAATCCTTATTTTCAGAGCAATGCACAGCAATGTATTGATCTCAATCGGGAAAATTCGGCGGAGCATAGTTTCATACTGGCTATTCGTTCTAGCTTGGATATCCAGATGGCCAAACCTCTTTTGAGTGCATTACCTAAATACCTGCATATTCAACATATTCTGGGTGATACGGCGCCAGAATGGTTACAGGTTGGCTTGCAGTTTCTGGCACTGGAAACCCAGCAGCTTCGTCCCGGACGTGACAAGATTCTGGATCATCTGGTCAGTATTTTACTGATTGAATGCGTACGTGATTATATTTTAAACCTGGAAAATGCCTCGAGCTGGCTGAATGCGCTCTCGCATCCGGAACTATCCAATGCACTGGCAGCGATTCATGGCAAACCTGAACAATTCTGGACTGTAGAAAGTCTGGCCGAACAATGTCATATGTCACGTTCCAAATTCGCCCAGTTATTTACCCAGATTGTCGGTGAACCGCCCCTTGCCTATCTGCAACAGCACCGCCTGCGTCTGGCAGCGCAATATTTGAGAAATAGTGGATTTGGTATCCAGCAGATCGCTTATCTGGTTGGTTATTCATCCGAGACGGCGTTTAGTCAAAGTTTTAAAAAACAGTTTGAACAGACGCCGACCCAATACCGGCTGAATTGTCAGAAGAACCAGTCTTTATTACCAGACTAAAATTACTGGACTAATGCCAATACTGCTGTGACCGGATCTTCGCTATTGCCAGAAAGTAGCTGCTTGTGCATGGTGATATGCTGCATAACCTGAATCTGCGCTGCTTCAATATCCATCAGTTTTTCAATTTCAGCTGCCAGATTTTCAGGTGTAGCAGCGGATTGGATGAGTTCTTGAATCACTTTTTTGCCAGCAATTATATTTGGTAATGAAAAATATGGGATTTTTACCAGTAATTTGGCAATTCGATAGGTCAGCCAGTGCAATTTATAAAAAGTCACCATCGGACGGTGCAGCAACATCGCTTCAAGCGTTGCAGTTCCAGACGCCAGTGCAATAATATTGGATGCATTCATGACCTGACGGCCAATTTTGGATTCAGCGCTGGTATTTTCCATCAAGCGAATTTGGGTTTTTAAGCTCTCAGGATAAGTGGCCAGTAAACTTTCGATTTGCTGCTTGCGTGCATCATTAATCGCAGGAATCAGAAAGGTATAATCCGGATATTTGTGATGCAGAATATTAGCTGCATCCAGAACCAAAGGTCCCAAACGCTCAATCTCGCCACGGCGGCTTCCCGGTAATAATGCAATATATTTCTGATCTGGGTCTAGGCCTAATTCTGTCTGAGCCTCCAGAATTGGATTTTCAAGCGGCAATTGGCTAGCGAGCGGATGTCCGACAAAAGCTGCAGGAACATCCCATTTTTTAAAGAACGCTTTTTCAAATGGAAACAGGCACAGCACCAGATCAATACTGGCTTTAATGCCATGTATACGGCCTTGACGCCATGCCCAGACCGAAGGACTGACGTATTGCACGGTTTTAATCGGTAACTGTTTTTGTTTAATGGTTTTTGACAAACGCAGGTTAAAATCAGGCGCATCAATCCCGATAAAAATATCGACCGGATCTTTAGTCCAGGTTTCCACCAGACCATCCCGCACAGCAAACAGTTTTTTAATATCTTTTAAAACTTCGACAATGCCCATCACCGACAGAATATCCATCGGATAATAGCTTTTAAAACCTTCCGCGATCATTTGTGGACCACCGATACCTTCAAATTCAGCATCAATGCCTTGCTCACGAAAACGGCGAATCAATTTTGCGCCAAGCGTATCTCCAGAGACTTCACCGACCACGATTCCAATTTTAAGCTTTCGATTTAGCAAGTGGGTTTCCTCTCAGATCCGCATGGAAATTTATTGAATCGGGATTCTAACATAATCCTGTAACTATTCCGGAAGAAGCTTAAGCATCTTCTCATTTTAAGAAACTCACCATTTAGAATAACTTAGTCAATAAGGGAGCTTGCATAACAAGAATTAAATCGACATTTACAGGTACATTCAATTAGACAGAAATGGGGCAAATCGGACAGTTAAAATCAATCATTATATTCGCACTTTATACATAACCCAGTGAATAAACATGAAAGATCACCTAATATTCTTCACCTAGCTTTATCTTTTTTATGCATAAGTAAATCAATAATCAAGACAACGACTTATACCCAAAAGTCATAAGATATGCTCGTTTTTTGATTTTGGCATATATGCATGTTTGGTCCGATTGAATTTATTTTAGCAGGCGTTCTGGTAGGTTTTTGTGTAGGTGTCACCGGTGTCGGTGGCGGTTCATTAATGACGCCAATTCTTATCAGTTTATTCCGGATTGAACCGCATATCGCGATTGGTACTGACCTGCTCTATGCCGCGATTTCTAAATTCTGTGGCTCGTTTGTGCATGCCAAGAAAATGAATATTGTCTGGCCGATTGTGATCTGGCTGGCCGTTGGCAGTATTCCCGCATCTTTTGCAACGCATTGGGTACTCGAGAACTATCTGAGCCAATCGACGCATTACAAAGCCGTCCTGACCATGGTCTTGGGCTTTATGCTGACTATTACCGGCTTATCCATTCTGTTTCGCACCCAGATCGAAAATCTTTTTAATAAATACAGAAAACAAGAACTACCGGATATGACGCAGGATCTGGAAAAAGTGAAGCTGCAAGCCAAAGAAAAGCGCGTTGCTATCATCATCATGGGCATTATCTTGGGCATATTTGTCACGCTATCTTCAGTGGGTGCCGGTGCATTTGGTATCATGGCACTTGTAGTGATGTTCCCGAATCTGCCGATGATTCGTATTATTGGCTCTGACGTGGTGCACGCGGTATTACTGACACTGGTCGCAGGGCTGGGTCATATGTCTTCAGGCAACGTCGATTTCATGCTGCTCATGTGGTTATTGGTGGGGTCTATTCCGGCGATTATTGTCGGCACTTTACTCAGCTCACGTATGCCGGAAAAACTGATCCGCAAAATTTTAGGTATTACCCTATTTGCGCTGGGCGTGAATTTCATGATTAATCCTGTGAAATCAAAACCGGCTCAACCTGCTGAAACAGCAATGATAATTGTGAATCAAAATTCCCCGTCCGTTTAAGTTAACTATCCGATTCATCACTTTTTTTTCAAAGAAGTATTCATCTTTTTTATAACAAAGTGACGCATCATTCATGTTATATTCGGGCTATTAAACAACCTTTTGTATGATCGAACCAGTGACGGCAATGAATACACAACAGTCAAATCCTATTTCAGCATCAGATATTGATGACGTGAATATCCACAGCATGATTCCTCTTGTAACCCCTGCTGAGCTTAAAGCAGAGTTACCGTTGACTGAAACTGCTTATCAAACCGTACTGCATGGTCGTGAAACGATTCGTAAAATTCTGGATGGTGAAGACAAACGCCTGTTCGTTGTAATTGGCCCTTGTTCTATCCATGATCCGGCGGCGGCGCATGAATATGCTGAACGCTTAAAAGTACTGAGCGAAAAAGTTAAAGACAGCTTATACATCGTGATGCGGGTTTATTTTGAAAAACCACGGACTACCGTAGGCTGGAAAGGCCTGATCAATGACCCAGACATGAATGATTCATTCAATATTGAAAAAGGTCTGCGTATCGGTCGCAAGCTATTACTTGAACTGAATGAAATGGGCTTGCCATGTGCCACTGAAGCACTTGATCCAAACTCGCCACAGTATTACCAAGACCTGATTTCATGGTCAGCAATTGGTGCACGTACCACAGAAAGCCAGACCCATCGTGAAATGTCTTCTGGTCTTTCTTCACCAGTCGGCTTTAAAAATGGTACTGATGGCGGTTTAACGGTCGCGACCAATGCGATGCAATCTGTGAAACATGGTCACAGCTTCCTCGGTCTGAATGATCAAGGCCAGGTGGCTGTGATTCGCACTTCAGGCAATCCTTATGCTCACGTGGTACTGCGTGGCGGTAATGGCAAGCCGAACTACGATGCAGGCTCGGTTGCCGATGCAGAAGCTGCTCTAGCCAAGGCCAAAGTCAGCACCAAGATCATGATTGATGCCAGCCACGCCAACTCTAACAAAGACCCGTACCTGCAACCACTTGTACTTAAAAACATTTCCGAACAAATTCTTGATGGAAACAAGTCAATTGTTGGTATTATGGTAGAAAGTCATCTTAAGGGTGGTCGTCAGGACATTCCGGCGAACCTGAATGATATGGAATACGGTCAATCCGTTACGGATGGCTGTATCGACTGGGAAACGACTGAAAAAGTTTTACTCGACATGCATGAGGCATTGAAAGACATTTTACCTAATCGTTAAATGATCTGACCAACGCCATCGCCAAGATGGCGTTTGCATTTCTAGAACAAGGAAAATTTATCTGATGAATGATATTGAAACGGCATTAAGCCAGATTGAGAATTTTCAGTTCATACACGAACATCTGTTTAGCTCCGGTCAACCGACCACTACCCAATTACAGCTGATGAAAGAATACGGTGTATCTACAGTCATCAATGTGGCGCTGACCGATAGCGAACAGTATCTGCCGCATGAAGATAAAATTTGCCTTGAGCTGGGACTGAACTATATTCAGGTTCCGATTTCCTGGGAAACCCCATCAGACAATCAATGCCTGCTGGTACTGGATCTGATCGATCATCTGGTAAAAGAGCAAATGGTCTGGGTACATTGTTCGCAAAACTACCATGTCAGTTGTCTGATGTATTTATATCGTCAGTACTATATGGATATCGATATGCCTACAGCACAAGAACACTTGCATCAGATCTGGGAACCAAATGAAACCTGGACCGGTTTAATGCATGCGGTTGCCCTACAGCTACAAGGTCGTAAAGCAACGCAGGAACTGGAACTTTCCCTGATTAATCCAAATTATTTTGCCTGATTTTATTTACTATGGCTCAATAACACGGTTGCCATCGACATAATGCCTTCCTGACGACCGGTAAAACCTAACTGTTCAGTGGTGGTGGCTTTAATACTGATTTGAGTCACATCAATATCCAAGACATCTGCAATACTTTGACGCATGGCCAAATTGTGTTTCGCCAGTTTTGGACGTTCACAGGCCACGGTAATATCGGCATTATTCAGGTGATAACCACGATCCAGGATTAGCTGATAAACATGCTTGAGTAATACCCGACTATCTGCACCTTTAAACTCAGGATCTGTATCTGGGAAATGCTGGCCAATATCTCCGAGCGCCAAAGCACCCAACAAAGCATCACAGAGTGCATGCAGCACTACATCACCATCCGAATGTGCTTTCAGACCGTGAGTATGCGGAATTTGAATGCCTGCCAGAGTGACAAAATCACCTTCTTCAAATGCATGCACATCCAGACCCTGGCCAATACGAATTTGTGCGATCACCTTATACATCCTTTAGAAATAGCCCATTGAAATCTTGTACACTTGCTTTCTATTTCGCTATAGTTAGACCAAGCGTAACACAGTGAAAGTATAAGCGATCATGCTACTGAAAACTGATATAAATATGTTGAAAATAATTGGCCTGATGCTCGGTCTGGGGACGATTTCTACGGGTAGCTCAGCGATCACAATGGATTGTAGCGATGACAGCAAAAAAACGGCTGCCATGAATAAAGTCTGCTCAGCATCGCTGGCTGAATCTCGTGAAAAACTCACAGACCAATACTTTACTGCTTTTCTGATTACTGATGCACCTGTGCGTTTATTACAAGATAGCCAACAACTATGGGCGACCCGCTTACAGCAATGCAAAACGCTAGACTGTTTTAAACAGCAGTTTGAATGGCGTTTAGATGATTTAAATGTCTATATTTCACTGAATCAAAGTCTGACCCAGCATTATATTAAGTTTGAACAGGGACAAATCGCCAAGCAGCCCGTGCATCTCAAGATTCATCAACTGACCAAAGACCGGATCAAGATTGAAGGCCTGGCATATCGTAATCCAAATAACCGGACCGAGAAGCAGACCGTTCCTTTTTTAGCCTATACCACGCCTGAGACAAAAAACCAGATCACCGATAATGAAAATGACTGCCGCTATGAGTTTAACTATAGTAAAGCCATTTTAGCGGTCAGTAGCCAGCAGAAAGGCTGTGAACCATTTACCGGTATTTATCGACTATATGATTGATTTAATTTAAAAATATTAAAATTTATTGTTATATAAAATGATATCTTTGATGTAAAAAATAGCCCGCAAGCGGGCTATCAATTTAAGCTGGATAGTATTGCGCAATTTCCTGACTAATCATCGCAGCCGTTGCAGCTGATAAAGTCCAGCCCAGATGACCATGTCCGGTATTGTAAAAGACCCGCTCATGTTTGCCACGGCGTACCACAGGCATCATATTTGGCATCATGGGGCGTAAGCCTGCCCACGGAACAACATGCTCAGTACACAGGTCAAAATTACGATTGGTCCAGTCAATTAAAGGTTGAATTCGGTCAGCACGAATATCCCGGTTATAGCCATTAAACTCGGCTGTTCCTGCAACACGCAAACGATCCTTGCCTAGGCGTGACAAGACAATTTTCGCACTTTCATCTAGCAGACTGACCCAAGGTGCGTTGTTCTGGCTCTGCTCATCATTCAGTTGCACGGTAATCGAGTAGCCTTTGACTGGATAGACATTGACTCGTTCACCAAGTATTTCAGCCAATTGATAGCTGCCAACCCCTGCACAGACCACAATGGCATCTGCATTAATCTCCAGAACATCCTCTGGAGAGGAATGGACATTTTCAGTACTAGGTTTGCATTTAACCCGAATATTCTGAGCCTGATGATCAACAACAAAAACATCTTGACCAAACTCAAATTTCACGCCTTTTTGCATACAGGCTTTGGCCAAACCGGTACTAAATTTATGAATATCCCCGGTGGCATCGCTCTGACAGTAAAATCCTGCATAATAATCGCCAGTTAATGCAGGTTCGATCTGCTTGATTTCTGCATTGGAAATGGCATTGCGCTCCAGACCACCGCTACACAACAGATCATTGACTTTGATCGCAACATCATAATCCGTTTTGTTATGATAAAAATGTAAAATGCCGCGTTTTTCTAAATTGAAATCAATATTTTCTGTTTCGGCAATTTCAAATAAGCGTGCTCTTGCCAGTAAAGCCAGCCGTACAGTCTCTCGGGTATTGGCTTCATAATGTTTGATATTGCCCAGAAATTCCATGAGCCAGCTGTATTTATGCACACTGAAAGAAGGATTGAGCAAAAGTGGTGCGGTTTTTTGTGACATCCATTTGATGCCTTTGAGTACCGTGGCTTTCTGGTTCCATACTTCGGCATTACAGGCAGAAAGCTGGCCGCCATTGGCAAAGGATGTTTCCATTGCCGGATAAAGATGCCGATCAACCACAGTCACTTGATAGCCTGATTGTGCCAGCTCATAAGCTGTGGTTACTCCGGTAATACCGGCCCCAATCACCACGACATGACGCATAGACACCTCCTTGATTATATTGATGTCTTTTCCCATCTGTCATGTGTACCTGAGAGCTTCGGTAGATACATTGCACATCAATGCGGCCACCTTCCCCTTCGGTGAGTGATTGAACACTTCTCTCCAGAGTTTTTATCCATTATCACAGTCCTTTTGCCTGAGAGTTTCCTGGGACCTTGCTCCTTCGGCGAATGCAGAAGCATTTCTCTCCTGCAATAATGTTTTATTATCATGAGCAATTTATATACCATTTTTAGGAGAAACACAGTTTTTATTTATGTTAATTCACGTGAATTTATCCATGATTCTTTTTTTTAATTAACAGTATACATGTGTGATAGAGGATATTGCCTAGATATTAAATTTTTAGATTTTGCTGCCGTAAGTAAAACGAGTAAGTTCTACCCTTTATAAAATTCCAGAACTTATTTAATTTTGGCGCTTAAATAAAATTTAACCTTTTTTTTGCTTAGGCTATTTTAATAATTCAAAATGTAGAGTTTTCCTTATCCATTTTAGAATTTTAGATAAGCCAAGAAAGCATCAGTACTAAGCTTACTGCTGCGACCACTGTTTGTACACTGATAATACTGGCCATTAACTCGCTATCGCCGCCATATACCCGGGTTAAAACATACGAAGCTGAGGCGGTAGGAAGTGCAAAGAACAAGACCAAAACCTGAGTAGTTAATGCATCAATCTGGAAAATTTTACACACTAAAAATGCAATCAGCGGCATTCCGAACACGCGGCCAAAGGTTATCAGGCTGAGTGGCAACACATCACGCTGAAAACCCTGAAACTGTAAGGCTGCTCCCACACACATCAAACCGAGCGGCAAACTGCACAGTGCAATCTGTTTAAGAAACTGCTCTGCTCCAGTCCAGAGTGACAAACCAGAAAGATTAAATAAACCACCCACAATACAGCCTAGAATTAATGGATTTTTAGACAAATCCAGGATGATTTTTTTCAGCTGCATATCGTGGCTACGGGTAAATGCCAGCACTGACAAGATATTCACCAAAGGAATACACAGCACCATGATCACAGCGAAAATAGTCATACCCTGCTGCTGAAATAAGGCGCTGACAGCAGCAAGGCCAATATAGGTATTAAAGCGCAGTAAACCTTGAACATAGACGCCGAAACGCGCATAGGAAATTCGGTAAATTTGGCGCAAGATATACAGCGCAATACTGACCACAGCCATGATGCTAAATACGACCAGTACTACATCCTGAATGACATTCATTTGAATCTTGGCAGTGGCCAGATTTAAAAACAGCATTACCGGAAACAATGCATAATAATTTAACTTTTCAGCGCCTCGCCAAAAATCATCACTCAACCATTGCCTACGCTTAAGCAGATAACCAAAGCTGATCAGTCCGATGAGGGGAAATAAAGAAGTTAAAATAATATGCAGCATGTGACATCCTGGTCTGTTTTCTGCCTAATCTTAAGCCGCTTAGACTGAACAGAAAACTTAGCATATTGATGAGCTTTTTCACCACTCAATTTAAGTAGCAAAAAGCTTGAATTTTCACCAACTAATCATATTGATCTGATGATTTTTTCTAAAATCAGTAAATGTAACGGAATCAAAGGTTCTCCGAGCTTTTGACCCAGTGGATATGCTTCAATCTTTTCAGTCAGCTGATAGCCATGGCGCTGATAATATGCCAACAGTTCAGTACGAACATTTAACACTGACATCTGAATCACTTTCTTTTTAAATATTTCGAAAATATGGGATTCGGCAAAGTCCAATAATTGCTTGCCATAACCCGAGTTTTGCTCAGCAGGTGCAACAGCAAAGCTTCCAATCTCTGCTACTTGCTGTCCTAAGCTCACGCCAATACAACCAAGAAGCTTATTATCAATTTCCAACACAAACAGCTGAAAATTTTCTAAATTGAGCAAGTCATATAACTGTTTTTCTTGAATACGATCACCCTGGATCATTCCTGCTTCAGTCGTCCATCCACCCGGAGTACGATAAGCTGTATTAATCAGCATAGTAAGTTGCTGAACATCAGCCTTGCTCGCCAATCGTATATTTTTATAGTGATTCATTTTATAAATAAAAAAAGTCAGACCGGAGTCTGACTTTAAAACAATTTCACTTTAAAGTTAAAGCAAATTATTTAGGTTCAATCGGTGCAAATGGCGCAACAACATCGGCATTTTGCGCACGGTGACGCATGAAGTGATCCATCAGCACAATCGCCAGCATCGCTTCAGCAATCGGGGTTGCACGCACACCTACGCAAGGATCATGACGACCTTTGGTCAACACATCAGTATCTTCACGATCAATATTGATGGTTTTACCTGGCGTGGTGATAGATGCAGTCGGTTTCAACGCAATCGCAACACGGATGTCTTGACCGCTAGAAATACCACCTAAAATACCGCCAGCATGATTGGCCAGGAAGCCTTCTGTGGTGAGTTCATCACGGCTTTCATGACCAAACTGTTCAGCGACACCAAAACCATCACCGATTTCGACACCTTTAACGGCATTAATCGACATCATGGCATGCGCAATGTCAGCATCTAGACGATCAAAGACTGGCTCGCCCCAACCCACTGGCACTTTAGACGCAATGATCTCGAGTTTAGCGCCACAACTGGTACCTTGCTCACGCAAAGACGTCACTAGCGCTTCAAAACGTGGTACTGCATCCACATCGCCACAGAAAAACGGATTGTTTGGAACTTCGTTCCAGTCCAGTTTCTCTGTTTTTTCGGTGCCGATCTGGGTTACATGACCACGAATCTCAATGCCAAATTTCTCAAAAAGGAATTTCTTGGCAATTGCACCCGCAGCAACACGCATTGCCGTTTCACGCGCACTTGAACGGCCTCCACCACGGTAATCACGGAAACCATACTTTTGGGTATAGGTATAGTCGGCATGACCCGGGCGGAAAGTTTGTGCGATATTGCCGTAGTCTTTCGATTTTTGATCCGTATTACGAATTAACAAACCAATTGAAGTACCGGTGGTTTTACCCTCAAACACACCGGAAATAATTTCTACTTCATCGGGTTCTTTACGCTGGGTTGCAAATTTCGATGTACCCGGCTTACGGCGGTCCAGATCCTTTTGCAAATCAGCTTCAGTCAGCTCAATGCCGGGTGGAACCCCATCGATGATGGCCATCAGGCCAACACCATGAGATTCACCACAAGTCGTTACACGGAACAGTTGCCCTATACTATTACCTGCCATGTCAAACGACTCCTTATGCAATAGACTGAATAAATAGATCACGGTAGGTACGGCATTGCTCTGCAGTCAATGCAAAGATACCCGTACCACCTTTCTGGAATTGTAACCAGTAGAAATCAACCGAATTAAAGTTTTGGCGCATCGCCCATTCTGAGTTACCCACTTCGATCACGATCAGGCCATTCTCAGTCAGATAATCTGCTGCTTGAGCCAGCATTTTACGCACCAGATCCAGACCGTCCTGACCTGCAGCAAGTGCAAGCTCAGGCTCATGATGGAATTCCTCAGGCAAATCAGCCATATCTTCCGCATCGACATACGGCGGATTAGATACGATTAAATCGTATTGGTTTTCAGCTGGAATTTTTTCAAACAGATCTGATTCAAGCAAAGCGATCTGATATTGCTTGTCATGATGCTCAGTATTGATTTGCGCAACTTCCAAGGCTTCTTTCGAAATATCAGTCGCATCTACTTCCGCTTCAGGGAAAGCATAAGCCAAGGCAATTGCGATACAGCCGGAACCGGTACACATATCTAGAATGCGTTGTGGTATCTTCGGATTCGGGTTTTCCGGCAAGTTATTAACCGCTTCACCCATTTGACCATGTTCACCCAGGAAATACGGGGCAAAACGGTTCTGAATCAGTTCAGCAATCGGTGAACGTGGAATCAGCACACGCTCATCGACATAGTAGGGTTTGCCGTCAAAGTAAGCCAGATTCAATAAATATGAAGTTGGAACTTTTTCATTAATACGGCGTTCCAGCAGACTTAAAAATTCGGCTTTTTCACTTGGCAATAATTTGGCATCTAGAATTTCAGCGTCCGCTTTCCATTCTAGTGACAGGGTTTGCAACACTAGCGCTGAACTTTCAGCAAAATAATCTTCTGTGCCTTGGCCCAAATGTGCATCGTATTGACGTAATGCTGTCACACCAAAACGAATAAAATCACGAATGGTGGTTAAATTTTCAGCGGCTTCCTGCATATGTTCAGGGCTAATAGTCGGTCGATCCACTTAAGGCGTCTCCAAGGTCATTTTTTTAAACGCCTTATGATACCTTGTTTTGCCTGCTTTTATAATGCTAAAAGCATGAAAAACACGAATTCCCTATGCCCACAAAAATTATAAAACTCCTGTTTTTGTGAGCGATTATTCAGATAAATGTTTACTTTATTTAGGGATGTTTCTGTTAAATGTCGATGCTAATACTATGATGATTTATCGGAACCCGGACGCATAAGAGCGGGATTGATAAAGATTGGCCTGATCCATGATCAAAGCCAGCATACATTGACCCTGTTGCTGCTTGGCATATTTTCCTGACATTCTAAAGTTACATTGCTGGGCCAGTTTACGCTCCCACAATACATGCTGACTGCGGATAACTGCAGTCTGATTCGGATTCAATTTAAGATAAGTTTTATAGTTTTTCTTCAAACGTTTATTATGAAATTTCAGCTCTTTTTCCAAGCATTTTTCAGCTTTGGGTGTATTACCATAACTAAAATTCATGCACTGTGTATATTCCTTAGAATACCCAACAGCAGCTTGTGTCTGAACCGAAGTACCCGCAAAAATTGCAACTAAAAACCATGCAAGACGCATAACTTCCCCTTGACCGAAACCGGTACAATCCCAATAAATGTTTAACAATCAATATTGTTTAAATTATCCACTGATATTAACGCAGTCCGGACAAAAATCCTATGCCTTTCTCGGAATGAAAGATTAAAACAGTTGCACAATTGAAAATTGGCCCATGACCCACATATAATCCGCATTCAATCTTCAAATGAGCCCAGATCTATGAGCTATAAGCACAATAATCTTATGGCGATGCGCCAGAATTACTGGAATGATCAAGCCTCCAGTCAGGTGCAGCAAGAAAAGGTATTTTTGCAGTCGACCTTAATGCAGCATGGCGTATTTACCGATGCGACACTGGAAGATGCCAAATATCTGTTTTTTGGCTTGCCTAGTATTGTGATTGTAAAAGGCTATGCTTTGGGCTTTATGCATGACAGCGTACAGCGCCTGATTCATCAACATATTCAAACAAATAAACAACAGTTACAACAACGATCTGAATTAAAAATCCAATTTCAAATGGCATAATGCCCTGTCTAAACTGATACAAACTGGTGAATAAATGAAAGCTTGCCTAGCTTTTACTATAAATTCAGCGGCTTAAACTTTTTTAATACGTGCAGAAACGCTACTATCCCTTACAATGATTTATTCTGCTTCATGCTGATGATGAAAGGATCGAGTTTACATGTCAGATCAGAACGATAAGCTTAAACAACTGAAAACCTCCTCTATGGATCGACGCTTATCGATCGCAAAGGCATCCTTGCTGGCAGGCACGCGTTGGGCGGCTTCTAGTGCAAGCTCCATGTTCTCAAGTGAAGAAGAAAAAGAAAAAAAACGTAAAAAAGCCATGAAAGAACAGGCCGATTATCTGGTAGCAGAAATTGGCAAGCTAAAAGGTTCTATCGTTAAAATTGGCCAGATGATGGCGCTGTACGGTGAGCATTTTCTGCCAGAAGAAGTCACTCAGGCTCTAAATACCCTGAACAATCAGACGGTGGCATTGGCATGGCCAGCCATCAAGACCCAGTTACAGCAACAACTCGGTTCAAAACTGGACGATCTCACCATTGATCATGAACCTTTGGGCACAGCTTCTTTGGCACAGGTACATCGCGCTACCCGAAAATCTGACGGCATGGAACTGGTGTTAAAAATTCAGTATCCGGGTGTGGCAGAAGCCATTGATTCGGATATGAGTCTGTTTAAAAACATGCTGAAATTGACCCGTATCGTGCCACAGACTCGCGAATTCGACCAATGGTTCGATGAAGTCCGTGAAATGATGCATCGTGAAGTAAATTATCAGATTGAAGCAGATACCACGCGTCGTTTTGCTGCCCGTTTAAAAGATGATCCTCGCTATATCGTCCCAACCATTATTAATGAATATTGCTCAGATCGTGTGCTGTGCATGACTTTTGAACGCGGTGTGCCGATCAACAGCCCAGTGATGTTGTCCTTACCCCAAGAACGCCGCAACCAGCTAGGTGAAGCCTCTCTAGAAATTGCAGTGCGTGAAATCTTCGAATGGGGCGAGATGCAAACCGATCCGAACTTTGGTAATTATCTGGTTCGTCTGGGCAATGGCGCAGATGTGCACGACAAGATCATTCTGCTCGACTTTGGCGCGATCCGTCAGTTTGACCAGCATCTGCTCAGTGTTGCGCGTAACCTGATTCAGGCAGGCTATCATCATGACTCGGATATGATGGTCAAGGCGATGACCGGCTATGAGTTTTTTGATTCGATTCCGCAAAGCATTAAACCAGATATGGCCAAAGTCTTTTTACTGGCCACCGAAGCGTTTAGCTCACCACTGAATAATCAAGAATTGCCAGCTGGCATCATGGATGAACATAATCGCTATGACTGGAAAAAAAGCCAGCTGCATAGCCGTGTGATGCAACAGGCGTCGAGATCAATGGCTTCACGTTATTTCAGTGTTCCACCTAAAGAATTTATGTTTATTAGTCGTAAATTTATCGGTGCCTATACTTTTATGACCGTGATTGATGCCAAAACCAATGTGCGTGCCATGATTAAACATCATCTTTCTTAAAATAAAACCTGCATCAAAAAGACCCGGATGATTTTGTCATTCGGGTCAATTTTTAGACATATTCGATTTTTTATATTTTTATCTTTCTTTTAATTTTCATTGATTTATTCATCCCTTCCTTCAATCCCCTAAACCTAAAAATTGTCAATTAATCTTGTCACCTACGACATAGTTTTATATCTGAGCACATGTCAGTATTAAAAAAATAACGTGACAACACCTTTAGGATAATCAGAATGAATAATATGGTGAATAAAGCCCAAGGATTTGGCTTGTCCATACTGACCAAAATCGCGGGCAGCGAAGTATTAGACCATTTAAAGCTGCGGAAATTTGTAGAAAAATCACTTTATCAAAGTTCAAAAGCAGGATTCAAAACCCTGGGGCAAACCCAGAAAATCCTGAAATCTAGCCAGAAGATTCAAAAACAACGTCTGCCCCATCAGTCCAAATCCTTATTTGATATGAATCTGACTGAAGAACAGCAAATGACCTGTAATGCCATGCAGCAATTTGCCCAAGAGGTGCTGTATCCCTTGGCGCATGATGCAGATCAGCATGAATTATTTCCCCATGAACTCTGGCAATACAGCACTGATTTAGGTCTGAATTTCTATGCCCTGCCTGAAGCATTGGGGGGCGTTGCATCAGAACAGGATATTGTCAGCAATATTTTAATCGCTCAACATTTGGCACAAGGAGATTTCAGCCTGACCGCTGGCTTACTTTCGACTTTTAGTGTCATTAACGCCATTACCCGCTGGGGCTCAGAGCAAATTCAGTCAGAATATCTGGGCGCTTTCGCAGAGAATCCTGAGTTAAAGGCCACCTTTGCAGTGCAGGAAGAAACAGCAGCGTTTAACCCGGAGCAACTTAGAACCAAGGCTGTTGCACATCAGGGACATTATCTGATTCGGGGTCAAAAGACCTTAGTGCTCTTCGGAGAAAGTGCCGATCTCTATCTGGTCAGTGCTGATCTAAACGGAAAAGCTGAGGTCTTTGTGGTGCAACGCGACATTACGGTTACTGCAAAAAAATCGCCGGCTATGGGATTAAAAGCTACTCAAACCGTTACGCTCAAATTTGAAGATACTCCGGCACATCGTCTGGGTGATGAAGATTTTGATTATCGTGCATTCGTAGATTTGGGCAATCTGATGTGGTGTGCGATGGCAGTGGGCGCCTGTGAAGCAGTCAAAAAATACTGTGTGCAATATGCCAATGAACGTATTGCCTTTGGTGAACCGATTTCCCATCGTCAGGGTGTCGCCTTTATGATTGCCGATATGGCCATTGAAATTGACGCGATGCAAATGCTGATCCTGAATGCCGCCAGCCTGGCTGAATCTGGTCAAGCTTTTCATCGTGAGGCTTATTTGGCACGTCTACTCTGTGCAGAAAAATCCATGAAAATCGGCACCGATGGTGTACAAATTTTGGGTGGTCATGGTTTTACCAAAGAACATCCGGTAGAACGCTGGTATAGAGACCTGAGAGCCACTGCCATTCTCCATTCTGGCTTGCATGCCTGATCACAACATAAAGAAGAACAATAATGAATCTACAAACTCCAAAAAAATTTAAGCTTTTGATTGATCAAGCACATGAAGTTGCCCTCAATGTTTTGCGCCCTATTTCACGTAAATATGACAAGGCTGAACATGCTTATCCGATAGAGCTAGACATGCTCGCTTCTGTTGTCGATGGCATGAACCAAGGTAGTGAAGGCATGAATGCTGGTGCAGCAGTCAATAAACGTGGCGATGCAGATACGACTAATAAAAATGGCATTAATATGTCTACCGCCCTGAGTATTATTGAAATGTGTTATGGCGATACTGGCTTATTACTCTCGATGCCACGCCAAGGATTAGGAAATTCAGCCATTGCAGCTGTTGCCAACGAGGAGCAATTGCACCGTTTTCATGGAACTTGGGCAGCCATGGCGATTACCGAGCCAGGTTGTGGTTCAGATTCCGCTGCGATTCGTACCACTGCGACCAAAGACGGTGATGACTATATTCTGAATGGCGAGAAAATTTTTGTAACATCCGGAGAACGTGCTGATGCAGTAGTCGTTTGGGCAACTTTGGATAAAAAACTGGGACGATCAGCCATTAAATCATTTGTGGTGACTAAAGGTACTCCAGGAATGAAGGTTGAACGACTGGAACATAAATTAGGGATTAAATCATCCGATACTGCCACGATTAGCTTTATCAACTGTCGAGTACCTGCAGCAAACTTGCTCGGTCATGCAGAAATCGATGTTGCTAAAGGCTTTGCTGGCGTGATGGAAACCTTTGATAATACTCGCCCGCTGGTTGCAGCCATGGCGATTGGTTGTGCGAAAGCCTCGCTGGAACGCATCAAGGAGATTTTTAAGGATCAGCTGGACTCCACTTATGCCACACCGTATTTACAAAGCTCTAATATCGCAGCACAAATCTATCGTATGGAAGCTGAATGGGAAGCAGCACGCTTACTGATGCTGAAAGCTGCCTGGATGGCCGATAATCGCAAACCCAATTCACGTGAAGCCTCTATTGCCAAAGCCAAGGCCGGTCGGATCGGTAATGAAATCACCTTAAAATGTGTCGAACTGGCAGCAGCCATTGGTTATAACGAAACTGAACTTTTGGAAAAATGGGCGCGTGATTCCAAGATTTTGGATATCTTTGAAGGCACCCAGCAAATTCAGCAACTCATTATTGCCCGTCGGGAGTTGGGAAAATCATCAAGCGAATTAAAATAGTGATTGCTCATCAAATAGTGAATTAAACTTATCTAAATTGAATAAACGATGGCTTTTTTAAGGATTTAAGGTTATAAAAATTCATCGTTTTTTCAAAATAAAATCAGTTCTATATGTACTCTATTCGTCCTATTCAGCCTGAAGATAATGCCCAAATTGCAAGCATTATTCGTCGTGTTTCCCAAGAGTTTGGGCTGGCAGCAGAATCTGGTTTCGCAGTAGGCGATTCTATTCTAGATGAACTGTATCAAGTTTATCAGCAACCGAAATCAGCTTACTGGGTTGTTGTGGATCAACAAAATAAAATTTACGGTGGTGGTGGAGTTGCGCCATTAAAAGGTGATGCAACTATTTTAGAAATTCAGAAAATGTACTTTTTACCTGAAATTCGTCAGCAAGGTTTTGCCAAGAAAATTTTAGAATTATCCTGTGAATTTGCACAGACTCATCAGATTAATTCAGTCTATCTAGAAACAACTAAAGCGCTTTGGCAAGCGGTGAAACTCTATGAAAAATTAGGTTTTCAGCATCTTGATTATCCTGAAGGCAATACCGGACATAGTGATGCCTGTGAAATCTGGATGCTAAAGACCCTTTCAATTTAGAGATTTTTTAGTAGATAGATAAAATTTGTATAGTAATAAAGTGCTTTCATCAGCAGCAAGCTTGACTCTTGTATATAGGCTGCCTAACATCGAAATACGTTTATTCAGGCATGGAATCCACAGTTTGTTTTTTTCTTATTTATTCAATCCAATTAAATCTAAACGTTCACTATTTCATTCTCATTCTTTTAAATTTTCCTCTATTTTATTGAGCACTTTTCTTTTTGCGGGTTGCTCATCCTTGGGCGGAGGCTCGGTAGAAAAACGCGCAGCTAAGCTGTCTAAAGGCATTCAAACTGCTTATTCCACCCCATCCAGTACAGCTAATCGTGTTTCACCTTTAATTGTTCAACATGCACAAAATCAGGGTGTAGATCCACTTCTAGTGGCGGCTGTGATTCGTCAGGAATCTACTTATCGTAGCCAAGCAACTTCGCCAGCAGGTGCGGTAGGCTTGATGCAAGTGATTCCGAGATATTGGCAACAAACTTGTCCAGGTGATTTATACAATGAAAGCAGTAATATCCAATGTGGTACATATATTCTTTCTAAATATAATCAATCATCCGGTGACTGGAAGAAAGCGCTTGCCTATTATAATGTAGGTCCATCGGGTTATGAAAATAATCGTAAAATGCGTAAACAAGGTAAACGTTATGCCAAACAAGTAAAACAGCATAAAAAAATGCTGAAAGACTCTCTATAATTACTGATTTAAGCTAATTAAATTAATAATGCTTAGGCTATTTTATGTAAAGCTTTGATAATTAGTAGTTATTAAATAATACCTATTGAAATTTCTGCTATGAAAACATATTTAGAAAATATTAACTACAGTTGTGATATGCGTGTTCGGTAAAAATACCCTGCCATAAAAAACCAGCGATTCGCTGGTTTTTTATTTTTTAAGATTTATAAGATAGGACTGTAAAATCTTTTAGATCAAACTATATCGATCGGATAACACTAGTCATATTAACGTGAATCATCCTTCTAAGAAGACTTTAATAAGATTTCAGATAAATACTTCTATACACTTAAATTAATAAGTTCGTGGAGCTCGATAGGAAGTGAATGCATATAGAAATCAGAATCAGAAATAAAAGACTTATTTCTAAAATCCCGCGCATAAAAAAACACCCCCTTCGCTTGAAGGGGGTGTTTCGAATAATGAGCTGGCGATGACTTACTCTCACATGGGTAACCCCACACTACCATCAGCGCTAAGAGGTTTCACTTCTGAGTTCGGGAAGGGATCAGGTGGTTCACTCTTGCTATGGTCGCCAGCACAA